>JAUNSU010000229.1 GCA_030539035.1 Planctomycetia bacterium | reverse complement strand
ACGACGACGATGCGTTTTTGTGTTCCTTTACATTTCCCTCACTTTCAAGTATTCCGCTCAATTCGTCCCGGCTCGGATTCGAGGCGGCCCGATTATTGGACCAGCGAATGAACGGCAATAGCCGCCCTTTGAAATCACCGATTCTCATTCCGCCCATTGAAGTTGTAACACGGCAATCGACCGATGTTATCGCCGTTCCCGATGAAGAGGTGATTGCCGCATTGCATTATATTCGTGAAAACGCCGCCTCCGCACTGTCCATTACCGAAGTCGTCCGTCATGTCGGTATTTCCCAGCGTAATCTTCAGCGTCGTTTTCAGAAATGGCTCGGGCATTCCCTCAACGAGGAACTGATTACGACCCGACTCAAATACGCAAAAACACTTTTGCTCGAAAGTATTCTTACCATCGATCAGATAGCGCGGCGAACCGGCTTTCAGACATCACGTTATTTTATCCACATCTTCCACCGTAAATTCGGTATGACCCCGAAACAGTACAGACTCATTCATCGTATTGGCGGTCTGCGGTCCTCAGAATAACAGGGCCTGATCGTGATCGGAAAATCCGATATTTTTTGGGAA
This sequence comes from Planctomycetia bacterium, assembly GCA_030539035.1. Classification (GTDB taxonomy): domain Bacteria; phylum Planctomycetota; class Planctomycetia; order Pirellulales; family Thermoguttaceae; genus JAUNBG01. The sequence goes on along the minus strand of JAUNSU010000229.1, from coordinate 2,200 downwards.
TGTTCCCCAAGTTTTCCTTGAACGGGCATATGGGATTTTAAAATTTTACAGATAAGGAATGAATTATGAGATCGTTGTTTTTCAGTTTTGTTTTCTTCATGATCGGATCAATGCTTCCTGCCGCGGTTGATGTTTTTCCTCCTTTGCCTGAAAAAATGCATGAATCGGATCTTTACGAAGTATTCGTACAGCAGGAGGGAAAGACACATTCTTCTTACGTTTACAAAAGCGTTAATGATTCCAAAATGAATCGCCGTCCCATGATGACCCAATCGAACAATTGGACCGCATTTGCCTTCGACGGAAAAGTGTCCGTGATCATTAAGATGAAAAAAGGGAAGATCGAAAAGGCAACGATCCGGCCATTATCAAGAAAGATTTCTTGCGAGATCGTCGATGATTCCGTTCGATTGACGCTCGATCATCCGGAGAATCTTCTTGTCGAAATCAAAGGGCAGGAACGAAATCCCCTGTTTCTCTTTCCTGTAAAGATTGATAAAAATCATCCGACTGCGGAGACTGCTGATACGCATTACTTCGGACCGGGCATCCATCAGATCGATGAATTCGTGATGAAAAAGCCGAATCTTTATCTTGCGGGCGGGGCTTATGTCAAGGGAAATATCCGTTTTGACAAGTCCCTGCAGAAAAAGAAAGTGAAGATCGGCGGACCCGGCATTTTGTCCGGAATCGATTATTCCCATGAAATGGAAGCTTGGGATAATCACCAGATGATTAAGGAGCGCTCCGGCAAAATGGATATTGAGATTTCCGATATTACCCTTACCGATGCGTCGGGAGCGAATATCATGATCTGGTCAAAACTGTTTGCGAATAATATCAAGATCCTCGCGTGGGCCTCTTGTTCGGATGGAATCGGGGGAGGAAAAAATTCCGTGATTCGCGGCTGCTTCCTGAAAACGATGGACGATAATATCCATATTACCAGAGACGGAACAAAAGTCTATGATACCGTTCATTATCTGGAAGCGCATGGAAGTGCCTTCGTAATGGGATGGAGCGTAAATCATGATACAACAGATGTTTACATCAACGGAGTCGATCTGATCGGTGATATTGACACATTCCGCAATCCTGCTTATCCGCCGAAGGAACAGCATTACAATCACGCGATCTTTACACTGAACAATATGAAAGGAACTCCCGAAGGAGAAGGAATTCATTATCATCATTTGGTCGCGGAAAATGTCCGATCGGAAATCAAGAACCGAATGACGATTGCGATTCAGATCAAGAATCATTTTTCGATGAAGCTTCCGGACGGCAGTATTGAAACCTATAATGAAGGGCTGGGACACGTTTCCGATCTTGTCTTCCGCAATTTCACGATCATGGAGAAACCGCTTTGCCGATCCGTATTTGACGGCAACGGCGATAAAGACGGATCGGTCAAAAATATCACCTTTGAAAATTATCGGATCGAGGGAGAACTTCTCACTGAAGAGAACGCGGACAAGTACATTATTCGCAAAGGAAAAACCTCCGATTTTCACTATAAACCGTAAGGCCGAGGAAAGAGGACGGAATTAGGGAATAGGTGATTAGCGGGGATCAGCGGCGAAGCCGCATACGGAGGGCGGGGCCGCCGCGAGGGCGAGGACGCCCACGATCCCAGCGCTCGGGGCCGAACCGTGTCCCGGTATCGGTGTTTTTTTCTACTTCCCCGGGTTAATGGGAGATTGCGTTTTTAGAGATTTTAGCTCTTTCGCAAAACGGCGGCGGGGGCGCCGTACAGGCTGGAAGCCTGCGGTTCCAGGAGTTTCCCCGCTAATCACTAAACACTAATATAAGTCCGTGGTTTCAAAATCTGCGTTCGGACTGGAACTTTTTTAACTTTTTTCGAGAAAAATAGCGCAATTTTACCCCCCCCCCTATTTTAACTTGACAAAACCTTGTTTTTCGATTATCCTATTGCTTGTGAGGGAGAATTGAAAGAGAATTTTTATAAATTCGCGTTTCTTTCTTGATATGTCCATTTGATTTGATTATAATGTTGTGTATATTCGTCTATTTTCGATTTCAGGTTTTGAAAACACTTTCTAAAGAATGAGGAAAAAATGAAAAAATTCGTGAATTGTCAAAATGGGGGGGGAGAATATAGCAATTCCTTAAAGAAGAGCTTTAAACTTCGCGCTTTTACCTTGGTGGAGCTTTTGGTCGTGATCGCGATTATCGGGAT
>JAUNSU010000129.1 GCA_030539035.1 Planctomycetia bacterium | reverse complement strand
AACACTCCTTGCTAAGCCCTAAAACAACCTGTTTTACCTAAATTAACACTTATTTTAAAAAAATTGGAAAATTTTTAAAAATTTTTTCACTTTTTATCACAATTTTTGGGAAATTTAAAAATTGGGGGCTTTTAATTTTCATTTGCTTGATTAGAATAATAACAGATGTTGAATTTTCCGCTTGCTCTTTTCGCAAAAAGTGCCTTGTAAATTTGAGTGTACACAAAGGCATTGAGAAGGGAAAAGCTATTCTAAAAACCGTTTGCAAATGGAGAAAGAAAAGAAATGACGAAATTCTCTGGTTTCAACCTTCTGAAGCGTAAAGGTTTTACGCTGGTCGAACTTCTGGTGGTTATCGCGATCATCGGAATCTTAATTGGTCTTCTTCTTCCTGCGGTTCAGGCTGCCCGTGAAGCTGCCCGGCGTATGGAATGTACAAACAAGCTGAAACAGCTTGGAATCGGCGTTCACAACTACGTTGATTCGAACCAGGAACGTATCCCCGGCGGTCGTATTCGCATTGTGACCACCGATCGTACCCGATCCGACTATGGCGGGATCGTTGCTTTGATGCCGTATATGGAACAGTCTGCTGTTTATGATGCCATTACCCGCGGTGGAAATGCTGCTGGACAGGACCCGCAGGATAACACCAGTGCGACAACCGTCGGTGGACTTTCTGTTGCCCGTAACCCCTTCTATGACAAGATCACGACATTGCTTTGCCCGTCCGACCCGATGGGAAAACAGCGCGCCGGATGCAATTATGGTTATTCTGTCGGCGACTGGTTTGAATACTGCACCCCGACTGCGGATACCAGTACTCTCCATGTCAACAACCGAGGTGTTTTCACCATGCAGTTGAGAAACAATGCCGCGATCAACCGGACCCTTGCCTCCATCACCGATGGAACCAGCAACACGATCTGCTTCGCTGAAAGAAGCCTTGGCGGATCTTCCGCGACTCGTTGGGGCGGTAAAGCTCAAAGCGGCGGAACCGTTACCAATGCAACAACCACGGTTTCGTACTTCAAGTCCACGAGCGTTGTCGCCAGTGAAACCAACAAGACCTATTCCGGAACGACGGATAATGACACAGGCGGAAAGTATTGGGCTTCCGGTCGTTATTATATGCCGGTTTCTATTGTTGCTCCGCCGAACTCTCCTTCTATTCACGCTGGTGCTGACGGAATGGCTGCTTGGGCTGCTTCCAGCTATCACTCCGGCGGTGTCAATGTTGTTCTTTGCGATGGATCTGTTCGGTTCATTTCCGAGACTATTGACGTTGGATCTTCTGGGTCGACCAAGACTTCCGGTCAGTCCAACTTCGGTATTTGGGGCGCCTATGGTTCTATGAACGGCGGCGAATCCAAAGCGTTGTAATTTAATCGTTAGTTGTTAATGATTAAATAGAGAATCAAAAAAAGGGCGAGTTTACTCGCCCTTTTTTTGTTGGAATCTTGGCGACGAAGGGGACGAAGGGGACAAAAGAACTACCCCTGTTCACCAGTCGCCAAGGTCCCCTGTGTCCCCATCGTCCCCTGATCACGGGCGACCTTCATTAGGGGGGAACATCATTCGGGGGATCGTGATTCAGCCCTTATTCGAATCACCGCGGTTTTTAGAGATTCCAACTCTTCGACCACGGCGGCGTTGCCGCCGGGTGCCCGAGACGGGCACCGTCCCAGCGCTCGGGCTCCCGCCTTTTTCGGTATCTATATTTTTTCCGCTTCCCTGGGTTAATGGGAGATTGTGTTTTTTATAAACTCCACGTCTATTACAGAGCGACGGCTTTGCCGCCGGGGATAACGATATTACTTTACCCGGTTGGAACGACCAATAATCAGCGCCCCGATAGGGGCAGTGCCTTCCAGCCCGGGCGGCGAGGCGCCGCTCCCAGTACGCGCTTCCGCGCGGTTGCCGGAGATCCGCTCCCGTTGGTCGCTCTCTTCGTTGACAGAAAGCGCAGTGCAAAAAAAACAAAAAGCAGAGAACGGGCTTGCGATCATCGACCTCACTCCTCACTCCTCACTTCTCACTATTTCTGTTTTCTTTTTGAAAAAATGAAGCGGATACTTGAATCCTCTCTCTTCTTTTGTTAAAATATTAAAAAGTATCGTTTGAAAACAGAGTTTCCGTATTCACGTATTAAAACAAGGAGTATCCATGAAAAGTATTTTAAAGGTCGGAAAAGGAGCGGTTGCCGCTCTGTTCGTGTTTTTATTTCCCTTGACAGGTCTGTTTTCCGCAGAACCGAAGTTCGAAAAGATCATTGTGTCCGATAAATTCCACAGCGAAGGCGCAGCGGTCGGCGATTTCAATAAAGACGGCATTCAAGATATCGTGTCGGGCCATTTCTGGTACGAAGGACCGAATTTTCAAAAGAAACATCAGATCTATGAAGGAAAAGATTTCGATCCGAAAGGATATTCAAACTCCTTCGTCGTTTTTACCGGCGATTTCAATGCCGACGGCTGGACCGATATTCTGATCTGTCCTCACCCGGGCGTTACCGGATACTGGTATGAAAACCCGAAAAACAAGGAAGGTTTCTGGAAGGCCCACGAAACCACGATCGAACTCGGAAATGAATCCCAAGCCTGGGCCGATGTCAACGGAGACGGACAGCCGGAACTCATCTTCAATCGGAATAATTACTTCGGATTCATCGCCTATGATACGGCCAATCCTTATGCGCCCTGGAAGTTTACCGCAGTCTCCCCTTCCGATCCGAAATACAAACGATATTATCACGGAAACGGTGTCGGCGATATTAACGGCGACGGACTCGTCGATCTCGTCGAAAAAGACGGATGGTATGAACAGCCGAAAGAAAAAGGAAAGACCCCTTGGACGTTCCATCCTTATAAATTCGCGGAAGCGGCCTCCAATATCCTCGTTTACGACGTGGACGGCGATGGTCTGAACGATATCATTACCGCCTGGCATTGCCATCTTTACGGATTCTGCTGGCAAAAACAGATCAAAGACGCCCAAGGAAATATTACCTTTGAGCGAAAAGATCTTATTCCCGAAAAGCCGGCCGACGATTTCTTCCCGAAGATCAGCCAGCTTCACGCAATGGTCCTTGCCGATATGAACGGCGATGGTGTTCTGGATGTGGTAACCGGAAAACGATGGTGGGCCCATGGACCCAAAGGAGATATCGCGACCAATGATCCGGCTATCCTGATGTGGTGGGAGATCAAACGGAAAGCGGACGGATCGGTCGATTTCATTCCCCATATTATCGATGATAATTCCGGTGTCGGAACCCAGCTGACCGTTCAGGATATCAACGGCGATAATCTTCCCGATATTCTGGTGGGGAATAAAAAAGGAACCTGCGTCTTTTTGAGCAAAAAACCGTAAAAATCAGCGGTTAATCGCTAATAATGAACTCATACGGTAAAAATATTTTTGTTTGGAACCACGGATAACACGGATCAAATCCATATAAGATTCGGTGCTGATATTTTTGATGAAGACGTGTTTTTACCAAAAACTATCCGTGAAAATCCATGGTTTCAAAATTGGTTATTTACAGTTTGAGTAATGAAATTGATTCCCTGATAGAGGAATTTTCGATAATTGGGATCGTTGAAGGCGTGTCCATCGTGTCCTTGGAGCATTGCGAAGACCGAGCTCTTTTTATACTTCCAGATAAACACGATCGGTTTACATGATTTTGCGTGATCGGTTTCCGCAAGGACATGGATCCCGGGATTCAGATAAAGACCGTCGAACACTTCATCGTTGATCGTGAAATCGGAGATTCCTCTTGTGATCGGATGATCCTTGTCCTTAATGATAAAAGGAACATCGGTCGGTTTGAAATAGCTCGATGCAGGATATTTTGTTCCGTTGATTTCCAAAGGCTTGACCAGATAAGCGCATCCGAACAGATCTCTCATGAACGGAAAATCGTTGTGGGAGATCAGGGCGTGATGCAGCATTACAGTCGGCATTCCGTTGGCCCAAAGATCTTCCATATTCTTTTTTTGGGAATCGGAAAGAGGAAATCGGGACTGATCATGAAAAACAACGACATCATAGTTTTTTTCCAGACCCGGCTTCAGAAGATCCTGGGATTCCGGGAGAGAAATTTCCGTTAAGACGGCGCCCGGCATTTCTTTCAGCATTTTATGCAAGTTGGGTTTGTCGTATCCATGTCCTCCGACAACGAGGAGGATCCGAATCGGCTTGATCGTCTGTGCGAAAGCCGTGGACGCGAAAAGGGTACAAAAAACGAAAGATCCGGCCAGTAAAGCGGACAAAAATGATCTTTTCAACATAAAGAGGCTCCTTTCTTTTTAAGATTGTCTTTCAATTATATCGATTCAAAATAAGAAATCAAGTTCAATATATTGGCTCGTGTCCTGTTGACAAAAATCGATTCCGGAAATAGAATGAACTCATGTTTAAACGGTTTTGTCCGGGAACGATAAGAGAATGCCCGGACGAACACGGATCATCTTCCGTCAAAAAAGAGAAATTAATGAGGCGAACAGAGAATCATGGATAAAAAAATCGCGACTTTATGCGTTCAGGCGGGATATACCCCTAAAAATGGAGAACCGCGGCAGATCCCGATCATTCAGAGCACAACGTTCAAATATGATACCAGCGAAGAGATGGGAAAGCTGTTCGATCTGGAAGCGGCGGGCTATTTTTATACCCGACTTCAGAATCCGACAAACGATTTCGTTGCCGCCAAGATCGCGGCGCTGGAAGGGGGAACAGCAGGTCTGCTGACTTCCTCCGGACAGGCGGCCAACTTCTTCTCCGTATTCAATATCTGTTCGGCGGGCGATCATGTCGTCTCTTCCTCGGCGATCTACGGAGGGACCTTTAATCTGTTCGCGGTTACCATGAAACGGATGGGAATCGATTTTACGTTTATTTCGTCCTCCGCGTCGGAAGAAGAGATCCATGCGGCATTTCGGCCGAATACAAAAGCCCTTTTCGGGGAAACGGTTGCCAATCCGGCCCTGGATGTCCTTGATATTGAACGCTTTGCGAAAGCCGCTCATGAACAGGGCGTTCCCCTGATCGTTGATAATACGTTTCCTACTCCGGTGAACTGCCGTCCGATCGAATGGGGAGCGGATATCGTTACCCATTCCACGACAAAATATATGGACGGACACGCAACCAGCGTCGGCGGTGCGATCGTCGACAGCGGAAAGTTCGACTGGTTTGCCCACGCCGATAAATATCCCGGATTGACCACGCCGGACGCGAGCTATCATGGAATCGTTTACGCCGAAAAATTCGGACTCGGCGGCGCGTTCATTACGAAGGCCGTTGCCCAGCTGATGCGCGATTTCGGTGCGATTCCCTCCCCGCACAACAGCTTTCTGCTGAATTTGGGTCTGGAATCGCTCCATGTCCGAATGCCGCGCCATTGCTCCAACGCGCAGACGGTTGCCGAATATCTTCATGATCACCCGAAAGTCGCCTGGGTCAACTATTGCGGCTTGCCGGATAATAAATATTATCATATCGCGAAGAAATACATGCCGAACGGATCGTGCGGAGTGATTTCCTTCGGCCTGGTCGGCGGACGCAAAGCGGCCGAGCTCTTTATGAAGAATCTGAAGATCGCGTCGATTGCGACCCATGTCGCCGATGCGCACAGCTGTATTCTCCATCCGGCCAACGCAACCCATCGCCAACTGAGCGATGAAGAACTGATTGCGGCGGGAGTCGGGGCCGATCTGATCCGCCTTTCCGTCGGAATTGAAGATATCGAGGATATCCTCGCCGATCTCAAAAACGCGCTGAATGTTCTTTAATCCGAGAGGAGTGATCCATGGATTCCATTTATCTTTCCGTTTTTCCGCTTCCGGAACTGATGCCGGAAACGGACGCCTTTGATCTTTCCCTTTGTATTGATGTTCTTCGGGCAACAACGACGATCACAACGGCTCTGCACCATGGAGCGCGCTCTGTTCGGCCCTTTTTGTCTGTTGAAGAGGCCCTGAAAGCGAAAGCGATTTTTCTTCAGGAGAATCCGGAGAAGAAAGACCGGCTTGTCTTGGGAGGAGAACGGAAAGGGATCCGAATCGAATCTTTTGATCTCGCCAACTCACCGGATGAGTATACACGGGCCAAGATCGCGGGTAAGATCGTTTACTTCACAACGACCAACGGAACGAAAGCGATTCTCCGGGGACAGGGAACAGTCGTTCCGGTCTCTTTTGTCAATGCGGGCGCGGTCGTTGAAAAAGTACTCGGCGGATCGTATCAGAAGATCGCGATCATCTGCGCGGGAACCTGCGGAAACTATACGGAAGAAGATCTCCTCCTCGCCGGATGCCTCGTTTCCCGAATCGAAGAAGAATATCGAAAAATCGGAAAACCGCTCGGCTTTTGCAAAAAGAATCTCCAGGCTTGCGCCGTTGAAGAGAACTGGCGCCTGCTGATGGAAAAGGCCGTATCGCACAATCCGTCCGGACAATACGATAAAAACGATATCATTGCCGAACTCGCGAAAATTCTTCCGGAAAGCCGGGGCGGAAAGAATCTCTGCGCGATCAATTTGAAGAAAGATATTCTCGACGCCGCGCAGATCGATTCGATCCCGATCGTTCCGATCTATAAAGACGGCGCCATCGTAATCGAATCATTATAATACCGGCGATCAGTTTTGGATCACTTTTTTTGTTTGCCGTTCAACTTTACCGGGACAATGTTTTCAAACTGCAAAAGTGATAAATTGGAATGAGATACTGCAAACTTATCTTTTCACAAATTGTCCTTGCAGTATCTGATTCCAGGATCTTCGTTCATGTTTTGGGTTAATCAGTAGCTCAATGATTTTTGAATCACTATAAGTTCATTAAGCATAAAACAACGTTCCTTGTAATTTTTTAAACATCTTTTATAGGTTTCACGGTACAATTCATCGTCAAATTCATCAGCTTCCTTTTTCAGCATTTTCAGCCCTTTTTGACACCCTTTCAAACCAGCTTGCATTCCTCTTAAATCATTTTTCCCCATCGCATCGATATACATCCATTCACCGTAATCATAAGTTGCAAGCGTATGCCCGGCCATTGCAGCCTTCTTTAACAGTTTTCTATGCTCATAATGATCACCGACTTCCAAAGCCTCCAGGGCTTCCATATAATAATCACCCGGATCGCCAGTTTCTTTCGCCCAAACAGGTTGATCACAGATCAAAAAAGAAATACCAAGAGTACAGAGTAATAAACTGAGCAGAGTTGTTTTCATCATTTTTTCCTTTCAAAACAGAATATCAATTTTCAAAGACAATCATCGGAAATGTCTTTAGGAACCTTTTCTGCTTTAATAACGTTCAAGAACTTCACGAACGAACAAAAAAAGGAAAATTTTTTACAAAATTCGGTTCCGAAAATAAAATTCCTCCAAGTTTGGAGTTGGATAAGAACATTTTTGAAAAAGAAAACAATCGAAAAAGAAATTGAACATCCCGCGATAAAACCTGTATACTTCTTGAAAAAACAAGAAAAACTCACAGATACATCATAAACACCGGCGATCAGTTCTGGATTGGCTGTTCGTATTCGAAATCTTTCCAGACCATGGGGCGGCGATGCCGGGATTCGATTCGAAGGACGACTTCACCATTGACAAAGATCCGGACAGTTCCGCTCGATTGGCTTACGACGATTGCGATTGCGTTTGTTGTTCGGCTGATTGCGGCGGCGGCCCAATGCCGGGAACCGAGTCCTTTGGAAAGGGTGATCATTGCCGTTGAAGTATCAAGAAGACGGCAAGCGGCGATTACGGTTGCGTCGAGCGAGATGATAAAAGCGCCGTCCAGCTGGGCAATTTCCTTAATTCCCTCGCGGACTCTCGGATCGAAGAGACATCGTTCCTTGCACTTGTATCCGCGGACAGGATCGAATCCGGCCGGTTTGCTTTCGCGAAGGACATTTTTCGTATCGCCCACGACGAAGAGAGTTCCGACCGCTTTTCCTTCCCGTCCTTCCCGTCCGATTTCCAAAGCAAGATCGACGACCATTTTGAGCGTTTTCAGAGGAACTTTCGTTTCGATTTTCCGAAGTTCTTTTCCGCTGAGCCGTTCAAGATGTTCACCAAGATTGATAATACTGATCGAATCGAGCATGGAATTGTCAAAACCGCTGTAAATGGCGATGATGCGCGATCCGGGCATAAAAAGATCATCGGCGACGGCTTCCAAGATGGCCCCGGTCATTCGATCATAAACGGACGAAGCATCGCTGAGATTAAGAAGAACCGTTTTAAAATCGAAATCCTGAGCACCTTCGAGATATTCCGGCTTTGTCGCCGCGATTGCAACGTAGGTTCCCTCGGTGATTTTTTTTAACCGATTCCAGTCGATCGTTCCCTCCAGGAGAATCAAAATCCCCGCGCCATCGAGTTTTTTGTTGATCTCAATGGTCTGTTCCAGAAAATTTTGAAAGAAATCGGTAAATTTAATAGGTTCCATTATTTATCGGATGTTGTCCAGCTGTTTTTTATATTCATCTCTTTCGCGCCGCGTTGCATCAAGATCGAACATGAGATATTTCATGTCGAGCCGAAGTTGAGAAAGAGCTTCCTGAATGAAAACCAGGACTCTTCTCCTTCGATCGGCAGCGGCAACGGTCCGATCAAACGCTTCTTCAAGCGGAAGTCTGTATTCCGCGGGGAGCGCATGAATCAACTCGGACAGTTCCGAATACTCTTCCTGCGATAAGGCGCTGTTCTTCTGCATCGAAGATGCCATTTTACGTTCTCCATCGTTTCTAAAAAATGCATTATCTTAATGATACCTGATCCGGATATTTCTGTCTATATCCCCAATTCGGTTTCTTTTTGGAAAGTCTGTTTTTCTGATCAGGCTTTCCAGGGATCGTTGCCGATACCAACGGTGTTAAAGTTTATGTAATTTTAATAAAGTGTGTATTTTAACGTTTTTCGGGAAATAAAAGGAGTTCTGGAACTTCTCGTTCGAATACGCAGAAACTGGACTTTCCTTTTTTCATCCCTGATCGCACGGAAAACAATTTTATCAGACAAATGTATTATAGCGCCTGTTTTTGTTGAAAGTCGAAAAATTTTCTGAATTTTCCCAATTTTTTATAAAGTTTTTGATCTCTTCCGGCCGAAAGGAAAATTTTTGCATATCATCTGTAAAAATAGGATAATCCGCGTACGATTTACAGATAATACCGGGTTTGTCTTTTTTCACTCTTGACGAAAAAAAATCTTTTGAGAAAATAAGAGAGAATGGAGAAAAGGTAAAAACCATTAAACAGAAGGAATAAATGCGATGCAAATGGAAGAATTGGTGGCCCTGTGCAGACGGCGGGGATTTCTTTTTCAATCAAGCGAAATTTACGGCGGTTTGAACGGTTTTTGGGATTACGGCCCGTTGGGCGTCCTCCTTAAAAGAAATGTTAAAAACGCCTGGTGGAATGATATGGTCGAATCTCATAATGAGATGATCCTCGATCAGGGCGCCCCTTCCACGTATGAGATGACCGGAATCGACTGCTCGATCATTATGCACCCTCAAGTTTGGAAGTGCTCCGGACATTATGATCTTTTCCATGATTATATGGTCGACTGCAAAGAATCCAAAAAACGGTATCGATACGACCATGTAAAAGGACGTTGGGTCAAAGGACTTAAACATGGAGAAGCTGGTACCGCCGCTCAGGAATTGACCGTCTTCATTACAACAATGGAAACCGAAGAGACGCAGCAGGCTTTGGAGCAAGCGGCGATGAAGTTCTTCGGACTTCGAAAGAAGGATCTCGAATCCCTGAGTTGGGAAGGGGAAATCGAGTCCATTTCCTCCCTGGACGATCTTTCCCAGGTCGTTGGGCCCGACGCTCATCATCCGGGAACATTGACCTCTCCGCGCGAATTCAATCTGATGTTTAAAACGACGATCGGCGCTCTCGGCGGAGAAGATGATTTCTCCTTCCTGCGCCCGGAAACCGCGCAGGGGATCTTCGTGAATTTCAAAAATGTTCTCGACTCTTCCCGGATCAAGGTTCCTTTCGGAATCGCCCAGGTCGGAAAGAGCTTTCGAAATGAGATCACGCCCCGAAATTTCACGTTCCGAAGCCGGGAATTCGAACAGATGGAAATTGAATTCTTCTGCCATCCGGAAGAATCGGAAAAATGGTATCAGTATTGGCGCGATCGCCGTTTTAAATGGTATACGAAAATGGGATTGACCAGCGATCGGCTCCGATTGCGGGAACATGAACAGGCGGAACTTGCCCATTATTCCTGCGGGACCGCGGATATTGAGTACGCGTTTCCTTTCCTTCCCGAGGGAGAATACGGAGAACTGGAAGGAATTGCGCATCGCGGTGATTTCGATCTCCGATCTCATATGGAAGGAAAGCTGGTTCGCGAAGGAGATCAGCTCGTTCTTCAAAAAGACGCGAACGGCCAACCGAAATATCGGGGAAGCGGGAAAGATCTTACCTATTTCGACGATCAGCGAAAAGAGCGGTTTGTTCCCCATGTGATCGAGCCGAGTTCCGGAGCCGATCGGGCAACGCTTGCGTTCCTTTGCGATGCGTATACCGTCGATAAGGCGCCGACCGCGGAAAAAGGGGCCGATGCGGAACGAGTCTATTTGAAATTCCATCCCCGGCTCGCCCCGATCAAGGCCGCAGTCTTTCCGTTGGTTAAAAAAGACGGAATGCCGGAAATCGCAACGGAAATTTACGCGGAACTGAAAAAACATTTCAACGTTCAGTACGATGAAAAAGGGGCGGTCGGACGGCGCTATCGGCGGCAGGATGAAATTGGAACTCCATTCTGCATTACAGTGGACGGACAAACCGTTCAGGATGGAACGGTTACCTTGCGCGATCGCGATACTCTGGAACAGCGGAGAGTGAAAAAGGAAGATCTCCTTTCGGAATTGAACGATCGAATGCGAATGTAAATCCTCAAACTGTAAATAACCGATATTGAAACCACGGATTTTCACGGATACTTTTTTGGTAAAAACACATTTTCATCAAAAATATCA
>JAUNSU010000013.1 GCA_030539035.1 Planctomycetia bacterium | reverse complement strand
CTCCCGCTCTGGTTTTTACGATACTTCACCCCTCCAACTGCGGAACTTGGGCTAAAAATCCCCTCCTCCCGGTTCTCTTTCTCAAAATTTCAGATATTTCGTGGAACTTCCGTTCGTTTTTGGTGTTCAAAAACGAATTGGAAAGGAAGTATTATGAAATATCGGCATGAATACAAATATTGTATCAATATCGGCGAGTATTTTGAAATTCGCTCGCGATTGAAAGTTCTATGTCGGCCGGATGTCCATGCGGGCGAAAACGGACGCTATCGAGTCCGAAGTCTCTATTTCGACAACAGGGACGATACTGTACTGCGGGAAAAAATCGACGGCGTTCGATATCGTGAAAAATTTCGTATTCGATATTATAATGGCGATTCCTCTTTTATACGCCTTGAGAAGAAATCCAAACGGAATGATCTCTGTGTCAAGCAGAGTACAATTCTGTCTGCGGAACAGACGAACGATCTGCTTCAGGGCAAGTCCCGGTTCCAGGGAGACATTGATCCCCTTCTTGCCGAACTGTCCGGAAAAATGATCATTCAGGGTCTGCGTCCGAAGACTATTGTCGATTACGATCGGGAAGCCTATATCTGTCCCTTGGGAAATGTTCGGATCAATTTCGACACCGATATAAGCACAGGTCTTTATTCTCTTGACTTTTTGAATCCGCGGTCTCCCGTAATTCGGACGGAAGAGCAGATCATTTTCGAGGTTAAGTACGACGCGTTCGTTCCGGATTATATTCGCGATGCGATTCAAACAGGAACCCAATCGCGCTGTGCTTTTTCCAAGTACGCTTCCGCGCGCCGTTTTGGCTGAAGAATTTGATCTTTTCGTCAAAAGATTGTTTGGAAACCCTTTATTTTTGTTCGGTCCATTAAATTTCAACAAGGAGCATTCAATGAATTTTTCGGATATTTTTAAAAGTGAATTTTTGAACAAGGTCAACGCAATTTCTTTTCTCGACATGGCCGTTGCGCTTGGACTTGCTTTTGCCATTGGTCTGTTTATTATGGCGGTTTACCGCCGGACATTTCGCGGGATCATGTATTCCCGATCCTTTTGCATTTCCCTGATGGCGATGTCGCTGATCACAACCATATTGATTCTCGCGGTAACGAGCAATATTATTTTGTCGCTTGGAATGGTCGGTGCGCTTTCGATTGTCCGTTTTCGGGCGGCGATCAAGGATCCTTTGGATATTACCTTTCTTTTTTGGTCCATTGCGGTCGGGATTATTCTCGGTGCCGGATTTATCGGACTGGCTGTTCTCGGATCCATTCTGATCGGAATTCTGCTGACGGTCTTTATCAATCAGAAAGCAAAGGATACTCCTTATCTTCTCATCGTCAACTGCGATAATGAGAAAAGCGAAGAGGCGGCAATAAAGATCATCCGGGATCAGACTGTAAACAGTGCGGTGAAAGCGAAAACGGTTAATGCCGCGGGAATCGAATTGACGCTTGAACTTCGCCTTCGCGGCGCGGCAACCGGATTTGTCAACGCTGTTAACGGAACCGACGGAGTTCGAAATGTGTCTCTTGTTTCCTTCAACGGAGAATATGCCGGTTAAAATTCCGCTTCTTTTAATTTGAATGTTTAATATTCTGAAGTCAAACTGTAAAAATATTTTTATTTGGAACCACGGATGAAATCATTATAAGATTCGGGGCTGATATTTTTGATGAAAACGTGTTTTTACCAAAAAAGTATCCGTGAAAATCCGTGAAATCCGTGGTTTCAAAATCGGTTATTTACAGGTTGAGTTTAGAAATGAGTGATTTCATTTTTATATTTCGAAGAAGGAATGGATCGTGAAAGAAAAAATCATTACTGCCGTTGCCGTTGCTTCCGCAATTCTGCTGACACTTCTGCTGATCGTTTATCATCCGACAGAAGCCGGAGATCATACGCCCCGAAAAATGGAATATGAAAAAGGACTGTTTAACGGAAAAATCATGGATATTGATATCCTGTGCGACAGTGAATCATGGAATAAAATGCTGGACAACGCGATGAAGGAAGAGTTTATTCCCATTGATGTCAAAATCAATGGAAATCTTTACCGCAATGTCGGTATTCGTCCCAAGGGAAATTCCAGTCTGATGCAGATCGCCCATAATCCGAACTCAACGCGATTCAGCTTCAAGATCAAGTTCGATGAGTACATCGACGGGCAAACCTGCATGGGCCTTGATATGCTTGTCCTGAACAATATGCTTCACGACAATTCGTATGTAAAGGAATATCTTGTGTTCGACATGATGAAATCCATGAAGGTCGATACTCCTCTGTTCGGATATTCCCGATTAAAACTGAATGGAAAAATGCAAGGTCTTTATTTTACCTTGGAGGCCTATAATGATGCTTGGCAATCGCGGGTATTTGGCACTTCTTCCGGACTGCTTTACAGCGCAAAACTGGGTTTTCCCGGCGGACGGAACGGAAAACGGAACGGCTTTCAGGGAATGCCGATGGGACCGCCGCCCGGCGGACATCGGCCGCCTTTTGCCGCTTCAGATCAAAAGAGGAATCAGGCAGCCGCACAAGGTGATCATCCGAACCGTTTTCCGCAAGGATCGCCGAAGGAGGATTCGCAAAACGCTCCTCCTTTCGGACCGCCGGGAACGGAAAGGGCTCAAAATGGTCCTTCTCCCGGATCGCCGGGAGAAAAGGGAACAAATGGTCCCCGGGAACATCGCGGACCGGGAATGGGTTCCAATGGAACCGATCTTGTGTACCGCGGGACCGATCGCGCCTCCTATTCCGGACTGTTCGACAACTGCATTCGCGGTCGGGCCAAACGACAGGACGAACAGCGGATCATTCGGGCAATACAGGCGCTGAATGAAAAGAAAGAGATCGAAAAATATTGGAACGTGGACGAAATTCTCCGATATTTCGCGGTTCATACTGTTTCCGTCAGTATGGACAGCTATTCGGGGCATATGTGTCAAAATTATTTTCTTTATGAATATAATGGATCTATTGACATTTTGCCCTGGGACTACAACGATGCTTTTGGCGGAATGATGGGCGGCGGTGCGGCAGCCGTTGTGAATTTTCCCATTGATACTCCTGTCGGCAGCGGAATCGATATGAAAGAACGGCCTCTGCTGAATGTCCTCCTGGAAAACGACGGCTATCGGCAGCGATATCATCAATATCTCGGAAAGATCACGGAATATCTCGTTCACGCAAAAGAGAAAATGGAAAATCTCAATCGGTTAATTGCTGATGATGTCAAAAATGATCCGTCGGCCTTCTGTACGTTTGAGGAATATCAAGCGGCTCAAACCGAGTTCGGTAAACTCCTTGCTTTAAGAGGTAAAAGCATTGAGGGCCAGTTGAGCGGAAAAGTTCCTTCGACCAGAGAAGGACAAACCGAACAGCCGGATAAACTCGTCCCGGCGGAAGGACTGGACTTTTCCCGTCTGAACGGAGGCGGCCCTATGGGAGGACCGCCCATGGGGGGACCCCGCGGACCCATGAACTCCGGCGGACCGATGAACTCCGGCGGACCGAACCCCGCAGAAAATTCAAAGGATCAGAGAGAGAAATCGAAGAATCGACAGACAAACCTGCCTTTTGGACCCGACTTTGAAAAAAACGGACCGCCCCCTTTTGGGCCGTTTGGAGAGGGAGGATCTCCCGGATTGGCTCTTCGATTCAAAGCGAATAAGAAAGAACTCCTTTCTCTGGTCTTTCTTTTGGCCGCGCTCGGACTGGCCGGACTCTTTGTGAACCGATATCATCAAAAAAAGATCTGAATTTTCTTTCTGATCCCGGGTAAAACTTGACATGGCTGCAAAAAACTGCTAAACTTTACGGTTCATGAAGAAATTGAATGTTAATACCGTAAATCAAAGGAAATATTCCATGATCAAGAAGAGTTTACAACGCTGTTTTTTATTTTTATCCGTTTGTTTTTTCTCCATTGCCGCCGCAAATGCGGGCGAATCGCTCGTTTTCGATTTCGAATCGGGCAATCTGAATCAAGAGGGCTGGCGGATCATTCAAGGGGAAAACAGCAAACCGATCGGGTCCCGGGACACCGAATTCAATAATGAAAAAGGTCCTTATCTAAAGCACGGAAAGTATTATCTTACGACTCTTGAATGGACAAAAAACGTAAATCCAACCGACGATAATATCTGTGTGATCGAATCGCCGGTATTCAAATCGACCGGAAAGGAGATTCGATTTCTGATCGGAGGGGGAAAACGGCCGGGAACATTTGTTCGACTTTGCAAACTCGATCCGAAAGAGAACGCGATCGAAGTTCGAATCGCACGCGGAAATAATAATCAACGGCTTGATGAAGTCGTATGGAACGTTGCCGATCTGATCGGACAGCCCCTTTTGATCCAGGTTGTCGATACGGAAGGAGGAAGCTGGGCCCATATTCGCTGCGATTATTTCCGAATCGAAGGAAGCCGGAACGATGCCCTTACGCAAAATCGGATCAGCGCCCTTGTTCGGGAAAAGGCCGAACTCGAAGCGCGGAAAAAGGCGGAACAGACCGTTCTTCGCGCCGCCGCTCTGAAAAAACTGTCCGATCCGATCCTTTACGTTACCCGAAAACAGTATCGGCCCGACCATCATAATACAGCGACTCTTTTTCAGGTCGGCGAGATCAACGAAAAAAGCTTTGTCGGCGGAAGTTCCATGAAGATCTGGGACCCGCAATCCGATAAAATCACG
This sequence comes from Planctomycetia bacterium, assembly GCA_030539035.1. Lineage (GTDB taxonomy): Bacteria > Planctomycetota > Planctomycetia > Pirellulales > Thermoguttaceae > JAUNBG01. Next base: position 52,565 of record JAUNSU010000013.1, on the reverse strand, counting down.
GTTCTGATCCGTGTTCCGGAAGGAATTGTCCGCGATCCGACGATCAGTTTCGACGCGAAAACGGTCCTCTTCTCCCTGCGAAAAGATCCGAAAGACGATTATCATATCGCCGAAATGGATCTTGCCGCAAATGCCAAAACCATTGTCGTCGATAAGAATGATACCAAAGAATCCCTCGCGAAAAAAGGTATTCGGCAGCACACTTCCCTTTCCGGAGTGTCCGATATCGATCCGATCTATCTTCCCGACGGCAATATTCTTTTCGCCTCCACGCGCGAACCGAAATACTGTATGTGCAATCGGCATATCATGTGCAATCTTTACACGATGGGAAAAGACGGATCCAATATCCAGCAGATCGGGAAGAGTACCCTGTTCGAAGGACATCCGAGTCTTTTGCGCGATGGCCGGATCCTGTACGATCGCTGGGAATATGTCGATCGGAATTTCGGCGACGCGCAAGGAGTTTGGGTTACCAATCCCGACGGAACCAAACATGAGATCTGGTGGGGGAACAATACGGCCTCTCCCGGCGGTGTTCTGGATACCCGTATGATTCCCGACTCCGATTCTCTCTTTGTATCGACATTCGGATCCTGCCATGATCGGCCCTGGGGCGCGATTGCCCTGCTGGATCGACGGCTTGGAATCGATGGCCGTGAACCGGTTCTGGAGACCTGGCCGCCGGAAGCGATCAATTACATCGATAATACGCCGCATGCCAAGGATCCCATTCGCGAGGTTGCCCGATACGACCGTTTTAAAAACATTAAGCAGAAATTTGAAGATCCGTATCCTCTGGATGAATCGATGATTCTTGCGGCCGGTATGGTCGGACGGGGCGAAGAGATGGGGATTTGGCTTCTGGAACGGGGCGGAAAAATGGCCCTGCTTCACGAAGATCCCGAGAGCTGCTTTGATCCTGTTCCCATCGCGGAGACGGAAGAGCCCCGAACGATTGGCAGTCGGATCGATCTGAAGTCCAAAACTGGATCCTTCTATATTACCAACGTTTATGAAGGAATGGGAATGGAAAAGGTCAAGCGCGGATCGGTCAAGTATCTGCGTGTGGTCGAATCGCCGGAAAAGCGGTTCTGGACCGGAAACAGTTGGGATATTGGGAACGGTACTCAGGCGCCCGCGATGGCCTGGGACGACTTCAATAATAAACGGATCCTTGGAACGGTCCCGTTCGAGGATGATGGAAGTGTCTTCTTTGAAGTGCCTGCTGAACGTTTTCTTTACTTTCAGATCCTGGACGAGGACAAGACCTTGATCCAGTCGATGCGAAGCGGGATCATGGTCCGGCCCGGCGAAATGAACGGATGTGTCGGATGCCATGAAAGCCGGCTCGACGCTCCTGCCGCGGCAAAAGTTCTTCCCAAAGCGATGGCCGGATCGCCGAAAAAACTGGAGCCCTGGTATGGACCGGATCGGCTTTTCAGCTATGCGGAAGAGGTGCAGCCGGTTTTCGACAAGTATTGCATCGCGTGCCATGATATCGGAAAGAAGGGGGCGGAAAAGGTCAAATTGTGCGGTGATTTGAATCTTGCCTTTAATGTATCTTACTGTGAGATTCGGGCCAAAGATCTGATCCGGGTTCCCGGCGCAGGTCCGCACAATCTTCTTCCGGCACTTTCCTGGGGATCCCGGGAAAGCCGGCTCGCCGCGATTCTGCTCAAAGGGCATCCGGATCCGAAGATCGATCAGAAGCGGAAGGAACTCGGACTTTGGTTCGATAAAAAGAGTGATCCGGAAGCTTTTGACCGGATCATTACCTGGATCGATATTAACGCGCCGTATTATCCGACATATTCTTCCGCCTATCCGAACACCCGATTTGGACGCGCCGTATTATCGAAAGATCAGATTGCGCGTCTTGAGCAATTAACAGAGATCAAGTGTCTGAAATCGCAGCAGGGCCGGAGTCTGGAAAGTCTGGACTTTGCGGTTTGGTTTACAAGACCGGAGATGAGTCCCTGTTTGAATCGCTGGAACAGTCCGGAGCTTCGAAAATCGCCGGAGTACAAAGAAGCGCTTTCGATTATCGAATCGGGCAAAGCGAAAATCGCGGCGCAGTCCCGGGGAGAAGATGAGGAGATCCAGCTTGCCGCCCCGATCGATATTGCCCGTCAAAATCGATATGAACGGATGCAGCAAAGGGAACAGGCCGTGCGAAAGGGCATCTTGGAGCAAAAACCAGTCTTCGATGAGTGATCAGTGTTTAGCGGTTAGTGATCAGTTGGGGCCCCGGCGTCGAAGCCCCGTATACGGAGGGCGGTTGTTCCGGCCGCCCCGAACGGTGTTGATTCTCAATAATCATCGTGATTTTAAATGCAGATTTCACAGAATTTTCGTCTCCATCTTCCCTTCTCCCCTTCTCCACGATCCCGACGGCAACGCCGGAGGGCCTTCCCGATAAACGTGGATTCTTTAAAAAAATAATCACCCATTAACCCGGGGAAGCGGAGAAAAACGAAGTTCCCGGAAAAGGTTTGCGCCCGAGCGCGAATTTTTGAAACCACGGATGTTCACGGATAACCACGGTTTCGAAAAGAGTCAAGCCGAGCAAAACAAAATATCTTCAAAAGCCCAACAAAAAAAACATTCCGGTCCTCCTCTACTGTCAGTGGGAAATGGGACAACTGGAACAACTGAGACCATGGATTCAGCTTAAATCCGTGGTTTAAAAAAGGGCGAGTAAAAACTCGCCCTTCTCTATTCACGGGATTGAATCACGAATCACTATCCCAGGTATTCTTCGAGGACACTGTCCAGGGTCTTTTCGTAGTCGTGATCAGCGGTATTACCGGCGGCGAGATCGGCAAGATCCGGATCATCATCGTCTTCTTCCTCAATCGGGAAGATCTCGGAGATCACCGCACCGGCGACCCTGCTCGGATCCGGAAGGATCTGCGCGGCAGGAACATTCAATCCGATCGCGTTGAGCTGATGATTCGTCTCTTCCGTAATCACGATCTCATCCGATCCGCCGTTCGTGATTTCGGTCATCGCAACGGTCGATCCGGCAGGCAGATCGCTCTGAAGTACCGATCCGGACTCCGGGTCCGATCCGCTGTAGACGTTCTGGAGCAGGGCATCGATCTCGGATTGAGTCAGCGTTTTGCGCTGGCCCGGGTTCAAAACGGAGGACATCACATCGTTCGCATTGGCCGAATGGATCTCGTATCCGTAAAGGTGGCCGAGTTCATGGAGCAGAACGGTATAGAGATCGTACTTTTCCGTTCCGGCTTCCGGGGCGGTCATTTGGGTAAACCAGGTATTTCCGAGAGCATCGTTATCGAGATAGATCACGCCGGCGGCGGGAGTCCCGTCTTCCTTGTATTCGGTAACCTTGGCTTCGGCCAGGGTCTGACCGCCAAGATCCTTAACGATGAGCTGGACCTGAACCGGTTCGTCGAGTCCGAGCGCGGTCTGCCAATCGGAATTTGCCTGATCGAGAACGACGCCGACCCAGGCGGTATCGTCTTCCGTTTCCAGCGTCGATCCGATAAACCGGCGATTAAAGGCGTCCGGGAACGTAACCTTCGCTTTGCCCTCGGAGACCATTTTCTGGGAGATCCCGTACATATTCGTAAAGGCAGTGAAGTCATTCAACGAAACAGAACCGTCCTGATTGAAATCCATCATGATCGTAAAGATGTCGTTTTCATCGAAAGCCTTTCCGTATACATTGGCAAAACATGTAAAGTCTTGGAGAGAAATAGTACCGTCATCATTACTGTCGTAAATAACTCCCCAGACTTCAGTGGAAGAAGTTTTTCCGAGGTAAGCGCTTCTTTGACCTGATGTTGTGGAGATCAATCCGTTTGCAAGTTCCCAGCCAAGGGAGTGCGGAGTCTTCGCATCTTCAATATCGATACCGCCATTGACAACGGCTTCCATCTTGACTCGTGCGAGGAGGACATAACCGTCGCCGGAAACAGCTCCATGGGCCGCATTGGCACTGATCCCTTTAACCGTTCCCGTTTCGTTATCGATTGAGAATTCACCGTTTGTAAAAGCGGATCCAAATTCGACTTCATAAGCCTGGAACAAAGATTGATCAAAATTGAAGTCAACGGAAGCTCCGGTCATTTGCGTAAGTCGGGATTCCTTTATCCAAATTTCCGCGTAATGAGACTGCCATTCATTAACATAATTGGCATTTACAGCAAGAGTCTCGACAGATCCCTTGCTGTCGGTTTCCGTTTTTTCTGTTGCCGTTCGAATATAAATTCCGTTTGACACAACAGATTCTGTCTTGCTCATTCCGACAACAGGTGCAGTATAATCCAAACTCGCAGTAACAGGGTTGTAAACGGTAAACTGGGAATCTAAAGCCATAACGGAGTAACTGGACACTCGACCTGTTGCATCTGCCCAACCTCGTGTATATCCGTATGCTTTCCCTGTATTTTTGGGTAAAACAAGATTGGGGAAAATCTCATGGTCAACAGGAAGTACATGCAAATCAAGGCTATTTGCCGTTTGGGCAGTATTCGTTACCTGGACTATCAAACGCGCAACAAGCAATGCGTAATCCGCGTCAAAGCCTTTTCCGGTTTGGCCGAGGTAATTTGGTGCCGCAATAGTTACAACGTGATAAGTATAGTCACCTAATACTTGAACTTGTGCACCCACACCCGCACCGGAAACATAAATTCCTGTTTGTCGTGCATTATTTCCAATAAACAGCGATGATATTTCACTTGTTTTATATTTGATCATAAACTGAACACCGGCACAAACATCGTAATCCGTACCGAAATTATTGTTTACAAGATCCTGCTGCCAGATTTCCAAATAAAATCTGTTATTTGACGAAGAGCCGGGTGTTACATTTGTATCATTCTCCAATATCAGGGATTCAAAGACTGCGTCGCTGATATAGACATTATTTTTCGTATAAACAGGTCCATCATCTTCGCTGTAGGTAAGGTTAATTTTATCGCCGTAATAAACATCGATATTGGGAAAGTTCGAGATTACGAAAGCCAAGTTAGCAGCATTTTTCTCATTGAGAGAAAGGGTTACAACTTTGTTGCTCACGTTAGATTCTGTTACCCAACTGTCCTTAACTCCGACTTGAAGGTAGACATCGGAAGTATCAAGCGCGGCAATAATCGCATCGTAAGCAGCTCTTTCTGTTTCGGTATAAGCTGTCCCATTTGCCGGGGAGAACTTCTGGAAGAAGGTTACGGTCAGTTCTGTTGTTTCTTCATTGTATACAATCGATTTAATAATCGTATTTGTATAACTCGTGAGTTCCGTGGTGCATGCCGCATCCTGGAACAGCTTAAAGCTATAGGTTAAGCCCGCGGCTTTTTCTGAAGTCCATCCATCAATACAATTCTTCAAAGTAAAGACTTTTGTATTGTGATAGGTGGCATCACCTACGGTTGTCCCTGAAGCTGCCGTTTCCGTGGTTCCGGTAGCTGCGGAAGGAAGTGTCGTCGAGAACACCGGGTCGGTGTAATTTCCGGTTACATTGACCGTGGCGGTTGCGCCGGACGTTGCGTCAGGTTCAGTCGTTGTATCGCTCAGGGTACCAGTATTGTCGAACAGAATGTACCTGAAAACGATCGGCAATTTTCCTAAGGATGTCAGACTGTAAAACGCATCGTTTGCTTTAAAGGTCAAACCGGTCGCGCTTTTCACAAGACTAATCTTTGATTCGTTCTTTGCGTAGTCTGTTGTATCCAGCCAGACTTCTTCACCGACCGTGTCGAGCGTAACCCAACTCATGTCTGCCGCAGTCTCGGTCGCATATCCGTAAATCTTGATCATTGTGTCATCCAGACCGTCATCGACATCGAAACCGAGACTCGAAATCGGAATCTCAAGAGTGGTCGCACTTGCAAGATCCAACTCTCCGGTATAAACGTCTGCCGTTGGGGCATTATTCACTCCGGTAATAACAATCTTGATAGCGATCGGAGTTTTCGCACTGGTGTATTCGGTATCTTTGACATTGGCCGTGAAGTTCAAGGTCAAGACTTCATCCTCCGTCAGGAAATTGAACCTCTCGCCGTAATCCTGAATGGTCAAAACACCAGCTGAAGTCAAGGAAACATTATTTTTAAGCCAATTCCGTATTACCAGACTTACATTGGCTGCACTGGTTCCAGTTGCGTTGACATAAGCTAAATCTCCGAGGGACCACCAGGTGCCGGTTCGAGTATAACCGTCAGCGTCAGCCACGGTAAGCTCAGCAGCAACATCGAGCGTAGTACTGGGAGTATTGGCATAAACTTCATTGACAGACATACTGACCGCACTGCCTCCATCTTTATACTCCACATCAGGGTTACTCTTTGCCTTTACGGTTAATTCGAATGTTCCAGATCCGCCGTCAATATAAGTTTCGTCTCCATTGGAATAACTAAATTCGATCTGATAAGTATCCAGAGTTGCGAGTGCACCTCCGGTTTCCATTGCGGTTTTCAAAATATAAACCGATACTTCTTTTGCGGAGTTATCATTAGACAATTTGACGTAACCACTAAAAGCAGTTTTTGGATCAAAATTATACCATACTTTATTCGTCTGATTTTCGGCTTTGTATTTAAATGTTCCTGCAAAGACGTAGTCTGCAAAATCACCCGTTTCTTCGGCAGCTTTAGTATTCACAACCTCAAGCGGATCTGCTGGAGTTGTATATTCAAGCCAATTGAAACCGGAGTAAGTTGTGATATTTACGGTTTCTGTAACAGAGGCACCGACTACATTATCAAATGTTGAATCTGTCATTCCGACATAAACATTACGAACAACGATAGATACAGGAAGTGCCACTCCATCGTCGGCAGTCAGCGAATTCCACTTGATGAACTCATTTTCAACAGGAACCCATGTAACGACCTGACGTTTATTTGCAGAGTCCCAGGAAATGACGATATCACCGTATTTACCATTATTGTTTGTTGCGGCAGTATCCGAAACAGAAATGGTCTGTGCAGTCGTATTACTCGAATTACAGGTTACCTCTACTCCGTTAATCGTCGTGATTTCCGTTCGGATTTCTTCTCCGTTTCCGTAATCCGGGTTGTTCAGGTTGCCGAACCAGTCGATGACCTGACCAGCTGTCGATGCCTGATCAACCGAATAGTCCAATGTCGCGTCAGTCTTTACAGTCGGAACGGTATTGGAACCATTAACAGTAACGGCGTAAGAAACATTTTTGGTTCCGCCGCTTACGTCCGAAATGGTAAGAGTATAATAAACTGTGATCGATTCACCTTCACGGAGGAAGTCGAAATAATTGCCCGGCGTAAATGTAACAGTTTTATCTTCTCTTGCAACAAGCAGACTTTGAAGTAACCCGGAATTGGCGGTTATGACCTTATGAAATGCAGTTGCGATTTCCGTTTCGGTACGATTTCCGGCAGCTCCGGTTTCCGCAGCAGAATAACCAACGGCGTAAGTGTCCGTATCAACAACAATACCGGTGAATTTCAGGCCGGCAGTTTCTCCAAAGTCAACATCACTTGCGTTCAGGTCCGTATCCGTGGTGATATTCAAAACATCATTATCATCCGTTTCATCCAATGATCTTTCAACATTAACCGCTGTTGGAGCCTGATTCGTTCCGTCGATCACAACCGTAACGGTCTTTTGCGCGTCAGATACCTGATTGTTCGCGTTCTTAACCGTGTAGTTGATCGAAAGGGTCAATGTTTCACCCTGCTTGAGGTTTCGAAGCGTGTTACCGTATGTGAAAACAAGGCAATCGTTTTCATTGTCATATGTGAGTGTGTAATTCGACTGAAGGTCCGCGAAACGGCCTGTTCCAGTAAAATACGTTGAGTCAAGATTTGTGTCTGATCCTCTATAGGTCAGTATACTCGCTGTTGTGTTAATAGCGGAACTATTAACAATGAGTGCGTAATCTTCGACATCGGTTGCGTAAATTCCGGAGTCTAACGCTGCGTCCAAAGGACTTCCTGTATCAAATTTGAATCCGAGATAAACGGGCGTTGTCGAATCCGTAATTTCCGGTTTCGTCGCGGAGCCGTTCACGGTTACATTGTAATTGACATCTTTCGTTCCGCCATTCTTATCGGAAATGCTAAGCTCGTAATAAATGGTAATCTTTTCATCACTGCGAAGGAATTTGAAATAATCTCCCGGATTGAAAGTCGCACTGTTTCCGTTTGCCGCATCAATCGTAAGGAGAGTAAGCAATTTATTTTTTATTTCAGTTTCATCTGTTTCCCCCAAACTATTTTGAAGGGCATTAGTAAGTGCCGCATTATCTCGTGAATCGCCTGCAATAATGGAATAACTGGATATATCTTTCGCGCTGAAGGTAAACGCAGTATCGCCGTCATCCACGTCTCTGGGTTCATAGTCGCTGATAGACACCGTTGAAGATTCGGTTTCTGCTGCGGATGCCGTCTTAGTATCGTTCGTTACGGTCGGGTCCTGGTTGGTGCCGATGATCTCAACGGTAACGGTTTTTGTGCCGTCGGAGGCAATATCGGCTGTCCCATCGTTGTACTGTGCCGTATAGGTATAGGTCAGGGTCAGAGTCTGGCCGACCGCGAGTTTCTTGAAGGCTTCGTTATCAGCGAATTCAATCGTCCCAGCCGCGCCGGTTTTATTGTGAAGCATGGCTTTAAGTTCCGCTTCGGTTATATTGAACCAAGTGGAAGCACCTTCCCACTCGTTTACGGTCGCTCCAATATTATCACTCACTTTACCTTTTACAGAAATAACATCTGCAAGGGTAAGTTCCTGGTCTTCGACATTGGTAAATTCTACAGAACCTGTCAGTGTTGTTGGCTGTTCTCCTGTCGGAACGTCAACTTTTGTTCCAAGATTCTGTACGCCGTCCGTCGGAACCGGTTTTGTACTTGTTCCATGAATCTCAAAACTAATCGTTCTTCCTGAAGCACTTGAAGCCGTTCCATCGGACAGTTGATATCCAAATGCTACCCTTAAATATTCACCTGTACGAAGACCTTCGAAAGCGGCGGGAAGCTCAAATCCGACCATTTGAATTGGATCGGTAGAACCTGCTTCTGCTGGATTCGTTTCGTTCTGATTGGCATAAAACTTCAGCAGTGAGAGCAAATAAAGATCTGCAGACGCATACCCTTTAGTATTTGCCTCGGCATCAAGCAAATTTTCTATGTATGTTCTGCGATCAGCATCCGAAATACCTTCAATCAAAAACATATCTGCAGAAGTAAAGGAAGCCTTCACGAATTCCAATTTGGCGTTATCACCGTAATCGATATCACCGGATTCAGCAATTTCATGTCCGACAGTCGACGTATTTACTCCCAGGTTACCAAGACTTACATAAAGAGTTCCTTTATCAGTATCTGAATTGCGAGTAAAATTGGACGCGTCCGGTGCCTGATTGGTACCGTTGACGGTCAGGACAAAAGTCGCGGCAGCGGTTTTAGCCGCGGAATCGTCTGTTCCGTTTTTCGCGACAATGGAGAACGTGAAGACCGTATTTTTGTTTTGCGGGATCTGTTTGAGAACATCAAGCATGTCCGTATCAGTTGTCAAATTGAACTGCTTGGACATTTCGTTCCAGACGATCAGATCTTTGAAATAATCATTTGCGGTTGTGTATCCGGTTGGGAGCGTAAAGGTTCCCCAGTTGTCCGTATAAGCAGTATTAACCGTAATATCGAATTTGTAAAACGCTTCGATTCCGGTCGCGTCGACTGCGGTAAAGAGAGCGGCGAAATCGATCGGCGAATTTAAAGAAGTTGAAGTATCTTCAATAGTCTGGGCTGTTGCGGTTCCCGCGGTCGGTATATCCAGTACACCGGTGATCTCGGTTGTGATTTCCACCGGGGTCGCGCAGCCGTACTGCGTGTCAATCACATCAATCGTGTAGTAAAGCGTGATACTGGTACCAGGCGCGAGGAAATCGAACTCATCGGTCAATGCAAGCGAGTACGCTATCGCGGTCTTTGTGCTGCTATCCCACAAATCGGCGTCAGCAAGGGTGAGACCGGCAATCTTCGATTTAATGGCTGTGATCTGATCGGAATCAAGAGATTTCAAAGAATCTGAAACGGAATCCCAGGTCTTTTCGACATTGACTTTGAAGTTTCCGAATCTCCACCAGGTATCCGTTCTCGGAACAGTAACATCATCGGCTTCTGTAACAACAAGTGCTGTCAGATCCGCGCCGGTAATACTGTCGACATCTTCATTGACCGCTGTTGGCATAACCAGATCGCCTGTATTCACCACAGGCTCCATCTTATCGATCACATTGAGTTTAATATTCTCGGTATCAGATCCTGGAGTTGCATAATTATCCGTGAGTTTAACTTCAAAGGTAAAATCGAAATTCTTATAATCTTCTCCTTTGAAGGGAGCAACTCCCAAATCTGCATCAAAGAGTTCTATGAAGGCAGTCCTTTGCTCAGCACTGGTAAACTGGATCTTTGCGTTTCCGCTGGCGTCTTTGGTAATTTCAAAATAAGTCGCCCATTCAGACCAATCGGTCGGAGTCGTTTGGGCAGTATCTGATGTATTCAGCCATTTCACACTTTCAATGCTCCAGGTTCCGGTAAGATTATGATCGACCTGTCCGGAAATGGTTTGGAAAGAGGAGAGTTGATCGTCCGTCGCGCTGTTTCCCCCGTAGCTGTTCGAAATCGTCAGATTTACGGGTGTAATCGCCGGAGCGTCATAAACGCCTTTAAGCTGGAAAGTGAAATCAGCCGCATTGCTTTCAGTGCCTTTGGAATCTTTAACGATCAAGGACGCAATGAAATTGGCTGTCTCGTCCGCGCCAAGTCCGTACTTGAAGGAAGAATCCGCCTTGAAAAGGAGAGTACGTCCATCGTCATAGGTTCTTACAGAACCCCAAACAGTGGTAACTCCATCTTTAACAGTGCTGTATTCCTGGTATGTTTCAGAAAGGATAATATTTCCAATTTTATAGAACGTAAAGCTCTCTGGATCGTCAGCGTCTGTTAAATAATGGAGACCAATAAGGTTACTAATTGTCAGATCTTCATTGTATTCAACGCCGTTTGAAAGTGTCCTTGATTGAAGTGAAATCTCAAATGGATTATCTTCTGTATTCGCATCATAACCATCAGGAGACGCGTCAAGAACAGGCGCCTGATTTGTTCCGATGATCTTAACAGTCAAATTTTTGGCCAGTGATACAATGTCTGATGTCCCGTCATTAAACATTGCTTTATACGTATAATTCAGTGTCAGAGTTTGACCTTCAGTAAGTTTTCTGAAGGAAGTTCCATCGGTAAAAACAATATTATCAACGTCTTTAGAAAGCATTCCATTAAGAGCAGTTTGAGTCAAACCGGACCAATCGATAATATCCGTTATGTCTGATTTTCCAGATTCAGTAACAGTACCGGACACGAATGTGGGCAGACAGATCTGAAGATCCTGATTTTCCACGTTCGTAAAACCAAATGGGCCTGATAACGAGGTTGGTTCTCCCACGACCGGAATATCTTTCTTAGAGCCAAGATCAAGGGTTCCCGAATCAATAAGGCTCGGAACAGTCGTTACACCGGTAACGGCAAGGGTAATCGGTTTGATACATGTTGCTTCACCATCGGAGATAGTTCCATCATATACAATCGTTAATTTTTCGCCGGCACGAAGGAAAGTGAACAGTTCGCCCTGTGTTACGGTGATCTTTCCAGAATTTACGTCTGATCCTATAGTCAGAGCGGCCTTGAGATAATTTGCGACGCCTTCTTCTCCTGCCGCGTTTGTAAGGGCAGCCATGATATCATCGCCAGATCTGCCTCCTGTAACTGGAGAAGCCGTAATGTTCAGCGCATTGGTCGAAGAATCCTTTATGTTAACCTTCACATCAGTAAAGTTAAGCGCATCCAAATAATCGACATCTTCCGCGTAATCACTTGCAGGATAAGCAGTTCCAACGGTTTCTGTTTCAGTTATTCCTATTTCAAAATTTGCAGCGTTCGCAACCGGCGCGTCATTAACACCGTTGATCGTAACATACATCGTTCGGGTCGTTTCATCGCAGGTAAAATCTTTGTCTGCAATTTCGACATCGAACGCGAGGTTGATCGACTGCCCGCGCCCAAGGAATCCGAATGTATTTGTATCAACTTTGATTTGAAAAACGTCATTCGCATCTTTACTTACATGGACGTAATTTTCAAGATCAGTCCACGCAAAGCTGGAATTATTGAAGAACTTCCGCGCCCAAACAAGAAGACCATCGTCAGTAAGATCGGCCGCTGCCGCCGATTCACTGGCTTTAAACTGCGATTTGGCCGTATTCAACGTTATACCGGAGAACTTATAGCAGTTCGTTTCATCATACGATTCCGTAACTGCGGCACGAATCTGCCCGAACTGAGTTTCATCGGCGTTGGCACTGATCTCCCATAATCCGTAGAGGAGGCTCTGATCGATCGTAACGAACTTTGACACAGGATCATCGTCTTCCGTCAGCGATTTGCTGGAATCGACAAGAACACCGTCCAGGTCAACCGTCGGAAGCCCTTTTCGCATGACTGTAACCGAAATGGTTCCGGTATCATATTTGCCGTCATTATCTGTTACCGTTACTTCAATTGTCATTGTAACAGTTTCGGAGCCTGGAAAATTCGTGTTGATATAATTGGCGAGTTCGGCGGCACTGGCCGTACTGTCGCAATAAATCTCTCCTTCGGGAGTGATATAAAAGAGATCATCGGCTTGTGCAAGTTCCTTATTCGTTGTTCCATCGGTGAACGTTGCTTTGCCAAGGGTGAAATCCGCAATATCCGGAGTTTTAGTTTCATCATCATTCCAGGATTCATTGATTGTATACTTCACGTAACCATGATCTCGAGTGATGACGCCGTTTTCATAAGTGTGGATCAAGCCGGGCCAAACTCCGCCGTTGAGACTTATGAAAAAGGTTTGATCGGGAACGATCGCGGGATCGGTGTGTTCCCCTGTAATGCTGATTCGTGCATTCGCGCTGCTCTCCGAATTAGAGTCATCGACAGCAGTATATCTAAATACGAGAACAGTCGTTTCGCCTTCTGCCAGATCGTTAAAATAACCGTTTACATCGACCTTAAGAATATGTTCGACCTGCGGTTTACCGGTAATAGCGGCATCTGACCGCGTCAAAATGATATACTTGCCGGAAGCAGGTTCGTCGGCACTCAGTGTTCCGAGATACCATACTTTTGGTTCCGCTGCATCCTGAACCAAAGTTGCGTAAACAGTATTGTCGGCAGTTGGATCTGTTCCTGGAAAACTGTAATCACCGATTTTGGAGAGACTGATGTGGTCCCAGCGGTCCGCATCCGAAACCTCATCAAGGATATGAATCTCAGTTTCAACCTTATTGGAAACGGAATCTTCAAACAGATCTGCGACTGGCGCGTTATTCGCCGGATCGATATCGATCTTGATTTTGCCTGTTGCCCAGTCGGCGATTTTATCTGATCCGGCATGATAGGCGTCGGTCGAAGCGATATTCAATTCGAGGATCAATTCATTAAGCGGATTAGTACTGTCAGCCGTCAGCCAAGCTGCGGAATCTTCGAGAATCTGAAGTTCGAGCATGCCGTCTTTGAAAACACGGTACTGATAGATGACGGTCGCGGTATCATCGTTAATACCATCTTTGTACTTTTCATCGGTAAAGACCTTAGTGAACGACCCCTGAACCCAGCCGGCATTTTCTCCTGTTACATCGGAAGCGAAAACAAGAGTATTAGGAGTATTACTTGCATTAACCGCACCGAAATAGAGCGGAACTTTTCCTGCCGTGTCATTGTTACGGGTAATCAATGTTCCAATCAGATCATTGAGATCGACTTTGTAATTCAGGCCGGAATCAATATCCTGATCTTCTGTTCCGGTATAGGTAACAACGTTAATTGTTGGTTTATAATCGACCGGGGTAGGATTCATAGGATCCACGTGCACTTCAACCGGGGAAAGAGTCGCGCCATCCGAGGCAACCGGTTCGCCATTCTCCAAAATAATATCGCCGTCATCATTATGCTGGATATTGGAATTGCCGTATTCATCGGTTCCTTCCAGATAGAGATCAAAGTCGGTCAAGTCGTCGATTTCGTCTTGATCATCTCCCCAATCGAGTTTGGAGAAATCGACCTGAACCTCCGTACCGTCCGGAGTAGGGGTACACGCGGAACTGTTGGGGTCTGTGGAGTCGGCGGGATCAATCGTCATGGTATAGACTGCGCCTGTATCTTTATCCTTGATCACGATATCGATTTTACTGATTTTGCTGCCGGAATCGTTTCCATCGGTATCGCGAACGGTACCGGTCAGATTTTTAAGAGAAGAGACATAAGCGGTTTTGCCGTCGTTTTCTATAACTCCGGTTTCGGAATCGTCGGTAATATCGATAAGGCTTTGGGATCCGGAATTATCGGCGACGAGCTTGATTCCATTGTCGCCGATGATATTTTCATCGGAACTGTAGCCGGGCGAAACCTTTTTCATGGCATCGGAGAATTGGTAGTTAATACTGGCGATTTCACAATCGGCATTATTAACGGTACCGTTTCCGTCGATATCGAACATCGCGGAATTGGCCTTGAACCATTCGTAGGAATGTCCGTACATCTGCTGGAAGAGGAGCCGGCTGTATTCGTTGACCGTAGTATAAGGATCGGTGGTGTTCTGAGCCTGCAATGCGCCCATGAACATCTGATATTCGGGCTGTTCTACGAGCGAGGTCGTACTTCCGAATGTATTGGCTTCGTTTTTACTGAAATCGCCGGGCATAAAGACTTCACAGGTGAACGCACCGGTCGTACTGTTCTCGCCGTTGATGGTGATATTGTAATCGCCGGGCTTGAGTTGGACCAGAAGGAGCGTATCTTTTGTTCCCTGGTAGTTGTTGTAGATTCCGCGAACGACAGGAGCGCTGCCATCCTGATCCTTATTACTGATTTGGATCTGACCGGGATCGAGAGTGGAATCGGCGTCGGTATTATTTCCGGCGCTGACCCTGATACCGAAAACGACCGGCTTATCCTGAAGAGTCGGATCATTTTTCAGGGCTTCGGCAAATTCCAAGGTCAGTGAGGTGCCATCCGTGGTGCTGTTTACGGACTTTTCCGCGACCCAGGTCGGGTTGACCGAGAGGAGCTGCCGTTCCTCTAATGGTTCCAGCTGCAAATTCCTTTTGCTCGACTTCTTGATTCCCTTCAGAAACGACTTTTTCCCTTTTCCGAAAAATTTCGCCATGATTCTCTTCCTCTTTTATAACCTTTCGTTTTTCAAGGAAAGTCTCTTTGTCTTTCGTGTACAGATCAAAGAGCAAATAAGAATTTCCCGATACCTGTTTTATATCACTCTGTATATATAAATATGGAACCGCGCCCGAGAGTGCAGTTTTCTTTTTTATCGACCCTGAATTCCCCCGATTTTAACATTTTAACAGTTAAAACCGTATTTTGCGAAAAAATCCCGATATAAATAAGAGATTTCTTATCATTCTCAAGTTTTACAGCGAACCCATTTTATTTATTTTGCCTATATAACCATTTTCATGATCATTGGAGGTAAAACAGGGCTATCCGTAAACATTTAGTCGAATTTTCCACGTCGATCGTTCCCTTAAACTTTCCGGATTCGGTAAGAAAAACAATGATCTTCGTTGAATATGTTTCCGTTCCAGAAGATCCGTTGTCCGAAAATTTTGGAAAAATAACAAATTTTCGGGAACTAAATCAAAACCGCAGAAACCGCAAAGGGCCGGGACCCCGCAAAGGCCTGTTCGGGAATCATAACGATTCCGGAAAGGCAAGTCAAGTGCAAACCGCAAAGGGACGCAGATTTACGGTTTATTATTTATCGCGCAGCGGCGCGGCGGACGCGGAGGGCTCTTTCGAAATATCGAAACCTGTTTGGAAACCACTGATTTTATTTTTTTGTTGGGTTTATGAAGATATTTTGTTTGCTCGGCTTGGCTCTTTTTAAACCGCAGATTGGCGCTGATTTACGCAGAAGGGAACAGGGAGGGGATTTTTTTGCACTGCGCTTACAGCGCGCTGCTGTTGGAGGTTCGTTGACCCGGGGTGCCGGTCGCTTCGCTCCCTCTGCCCCGGGCTGGAAGGCATTGCCCCTAACGGGGCGCCGTTTATCGACCATTCCAATCGGGTGAAGTAATAGCGTTGCTTGAAAATTCGAGCAATAAACCCAACAAAAAAATCCTCTCCCGATCTCCTCTGCGTAAATCTGCGGTTTAAATCCCATCCTCCCTGTTCCCCTCTGCGGCTTAGACTTGACAAAGGGCCTTTTTCTTACTATAATCAGAGTTTCTCTTTTTTGGAGATCGTCTGCGGTTTACCCAGGCGGAACAGAGGCAATTCAGAGGCAGGAGACTATTATGGAAAATTTTATCGAAACATCAGTTGCGGCGCTCAAACAGCAGATCGGAGACGAAAAGGTCGTCTGCGGTCTTTCCGGCGGAGTCGATTCTGCGGTAACCGCGGCCCTTGTGTCCAAAGCGATCGGAGCCCGTTTGACCTGTATCTTCGTCGATACCGGTCTTATGCGTAAAGGCGAAATGGAATCCGTTCAGTCCGTTTTTACCGAGAACTTCCAAACGGATCTTCGAATCGTCGACGCGGAGGCCCGATTTTTAGACGCTCTGGCCGGGATCACCGATCCGCAGCAGAAACGGAAAATTATCGGAAAACTCTTTATCGATATCTTTTCGGAAGAAGCCGCGAAAGTCAACGGAGCAAAATTCCTTGCCCAGGGAACGATCTATCCCGATATCGTTGAAAGCGGCGGTACCCCGGATAAACCGGCATCAACCATTAAATTTCATCATAATGTCGGCGGTCTTCCGGATGATCTCGAATTCGATCTCGTTGAACCGCTCCGCCTTCTCTATAAAGAAGATGTCCGCCAGGTCGGCCGCGATCTCGGACTTCCGGAATCCTTAACCGGACGTCATCCTTTTCCCGGGCCGGGCCTTGCCGTTCGCTGTCTCGGCGAGGTTACCAAGGAAAAACTCGATAAACTGCGGGAAGCAGACGCCATTTTAACCGAAGAGATCCGATCGGCCGGACTTTACGATTCCATTTCCCAGGCAATGGCCGTTTGTCTTCCGGTCCAAAGCGTCGGAGTTCGCGACGGAGAACGCTGCTATGAAAACGCCGTTGCCATTCGCTGCATTAAAACGAGTGATTTTATGACCGCGAAAAGCGTTCGGCTTCCCTGGGAAGTTCTGGACAAGATCGCCGAACGAATCCTCGACGAAGTGCCCGGCTTTAATCGCGTGGTCTACGATGTCAGCCCGAAACCGCCGGCAACCATCGAATGGGAATAATCCTACATCGTTACTTTTATCGCGCAGAGCGGACACAGAAGAATCTTTCGAAATGCCGCTCCCGTAAAAAAAAACCGGTCCCTGTGTTCCTTTTTTCACTCGGGCTGAATCAGATCGGCCCATTCGGAGTATGTTTTTACAGGGATCTTTCTTTCAACGACCCAATCGAGCAGTTCTTCATGCCGTTTGAAGAGTTCATCCATTCCGCCGGGAACGTTTTTACTCCACAAATGACTGATGATCGGGATCACGCGTTCGGATTCCAGCTGTTCGGACAAAAGGACCTTTTCTTTTTCGACATCATGCCGTTCAAGGGATTCCCAATAAGGGGTCATGCGGAATCGATCAATTCTCTTTCCTTCAAGAACGCCGGGTCGGGAGTAAGAACCGTCGCCAGCGGCGTATCCGAATCGATCCCCGAACACGCGTTGGATCTGCTCGGCGTTGGGAAAAACGCCCCATCCGCCGGGAATAATAAAAGTACGCGGCGGCGGTAATCCCATCTTTTTGTGATTGGCCCGACTTGTTTCCGCAAGGAGCGCCAGTCCGTCATCGGCCACTTCAAAAGCCGTTCGATCCGCGAGAATCACCTTGTCTTTTTTCATCGAAGGGGAATCGCTCAGATCTTCTCCGTACTTATTGACGAGAACGGGCTCCTCGCCTTTTCGGCCGATTCCATAGATCGATCCGTCCGGGAAAACGAGGAATTTTCCAAAGGAAAGGAATTTTTGATCCTCCGGCGCATCCGCAATAATTCGATTGCCGTCAAAGGAAAGTACCAGATTTCGATTCTGCGGGTGATCCGGATTGAAGCGGATCTTGAAATAGACCTGATCTTTACTGACATGATCGACGAAATCGCATTTCGCGTAATGATCGGGATTCGGAACGGCAAGACGCATGGAAGTATGAAATGGGGTATGATCCATGATCTCATGTCCGCGGTCGGAAAGAGTTTTCAGAAGCTTTGTCCGCGCGGGATCTTTTAGCGCGGATCCGGAATTCACGGCCAGAGAAAACCGAAGACCGCGCTTCTCAAATATATCGGCAAGCCGCTGCCATTCCTCACAGCTTTTATTATCGTCAAAGCGAAAACAGAGTCCGCAAGGAGACGCTCCCCGAGCCGCACATACAAACAGAATCAGGATAAAAGGAACCATTAAAAATCTTTTCATTATTTTCCTCATCGTTGTGATAAAGCTGATCTGAGTTTGCCGTGTTCCGATCTCATACAGTAAAAATATTTTTGTTTGGAACCACGGATGACACGGATAAACACGGATGGAATCAATATAAGATTCGAGCCTGATATTTTTGATAAAAATGTGTTTTTACCAAAAAAAGTATCCGTGAAAATCCGTGGTTTCAAAATCGGTTGTTTACAGTTCGAGTTCCGATCATTTCGAGTCTATTGTGTTTTCCAGAACAAAATCGGCCATTTTTCGGACAGGACCGGATTCATTCTTTGCGGTCTGCCGGATAAGATCGGCGTATTCGTCCTTCCAGTTATTGAGCATATAATTCAGGGCGTTGACTTTCAATTTCCATAATTCATCCGGTTTAAGATACCAGAACTGCGGCTGAAGACACGTCTTCCAGGTCTGTTCATCAAGGGCGAGGATCATTTTCGGATTCATCATTTTTGCAACGGTTTCCGTCCCGGGCAGATCTTTCAATTCCGACGATCCTTTTTTATTGAAAGGACAGGCATCTTGACAGGCATCGCAGCCGTAAATCCAGGATCCGATCTGTTTTCGATTCGGTTCGGCCGGCAAGTCTCTTCCGGTAAATGTTGTAAGACAGGCAATACAGATCAGCGGATTCATTGCGTAATCCTGAGAGAGGGATCCGGTCGGACAGGCTTGGCGGCAGAGATCGCAGGAGTCCGGACATTGCGCCAGCTGATGTGTCCCGCACCACTGCGTTTCCGCATCGATCAGCCAGGTTGTAATATAGCTGGACGATCCGTTTTCCGTATAAAAGAAATTGTTCTTTCGTATGATTCCCAGCCCGGCCTTTTCTGCCGCGTATCGGCTGGAGGTTAAACCAAGTCCGGCGTGCGATGTATACTGAAGCGAATGATCCTTGAAGAAATTTTCCAATAAGATCTGTGCTTGTTCCAAGGGCGAATCAGGACCGGTCGTGAGAAATGTTCTTCCGACGATTCCTTTCAGATCATCAGAAGTCCGGTATTGTCCGAAATTCCAGACGGCAACGACAATCGATCTTGCCCAGGGAAAGGAGGATTCCGGATGGGCAAAGTCCGCGAACTGGTTCAAAAACGGTTCTGTTTGGGGAAAATGTTTTTCTCTTTCCTGAAGCCGATCCAGATAGCCCGACATCGCGCTGATCGAGATGATTCCGCATTTTTCAAAACCAAGTTCAATCGCCTTATTTCGAATCTGTTCCGACAATTCCTGATTCAGCATAGATTTTCTCCATTTAATGGTTTTCCGGTTTTATTTGATTTTTGCGGCAAGAGCAAAGCTCTCATCAACTCTTTTGCAGAGTTCCCTGAAAGGAACGGATCCATCGAGGCAGATTGTGATCCAATGAAGTTTGTTCATATGATAGCCGGGGAAATATTTTTTTCTGTCCAGAAGCAGGGGAATATTATCGGGTTCCGCTTTCAGATCGATGATCTCCACGGTTCCTTCACCGGGAAGCCGCAGTTTTTTTCTGTCAACTGTCAACAGGGCCGCATACCATTTCCCGTTCTTTTTTTCCCGAAAGATCGCGTTGTCCGGGGAACGTTTCCAGAGATATTCGAGTTTGCCCTGATACTTTTTTTCGATGTACGCAATGATCTTTCGGGACATTGGAGAGTGAAAAGCATCGTACTCAAAGCAGAAATCATTGATCTCATCGAGGATCTCTTCATATTCATCGAGATAATCTTTGACCGAAGGGCTTTTCCGTTTTTCGCTGTTTACGGAGGAGGGAGGATCAACAGGGACGATATCCGCGGTGATCTCCCCTTCCCGTCCGATCAGAATGGTCAGCAGCAGCTGTCCGTCGAGCAGATCGGCGGAATAGGAATAGCCGCTTCTTTTTCGGTCGAATCCGAATTGAAGGAGCTTTTCCGGAATGGCTTTTCGGTTCTTAAAAATTTTTTTGACTGTATTTGCAGTTTTTTTCATTTTTCCTTCTCACTGAAAGGAGGATCTATTCTTTTCTCTCGACTTCAACGACGGGGAGGACGCCTTCCGTTTTGGAGAAGACCGCGAAGAGAAAATCGCTTTTCAGATTATGTCCGAGCACAGAGCGGCTCTTTTCGGGTCCGAGGGAGCAGTAGATCAGATATTGATCTTTTCCGATTTGGACACGATATCCGCAGGCATCTTCAGGGGAGGTTTCTTCCCGATTTTCTCCGACGGTCAAATGGCGCCAGGTGCAGGGTCGATCGATTCTTTTTTCGTTCAGATCAATAAAGAGGGGCGCAAACAGGGTTCTTCCCGATTTGACGGTTTTCAGGATCAGGCCCTTTTCGGCGAGATCAAATTTGGAAACATCTTCTTCCTGTTTCCATTCGTTGAGTCCGATCGGAAGGATCCGGATTCGCTGGGATTCTTTTCCTTTTTTTCTTTTGGGATGATCTTCCGGAAGGATAGCGGAGAGGGCGATTTCCGCAGATTCCGCGTCAGCTTCCACGATGATATTTTTTGCGATCGGAAGGATCATTTCATAGTCGATCTTCCGATTTTTTTCTTCCTCTCCGCAAGGAAGAAGGGCATCGGCGAGAAAGAGGACCTTTTCTTCGAAGGCGAAGAGGCAATGCCGTTCGATTCGATATCCGTTTTCCAGCGGAATTTCCCATTCAATATAGGAGTAATTCTGTTCATAATCACTGCAAATAAGGGACCAGGGTCCGGCGGGAGCGATTTTTTTATGATCCAGGGCGATATTGACATTCCACATTCCGGAAAGAAAGGCGGAACAGCAGTGATTAAACTCCATTTTGACCCGGGTATCGAACAGTTCATTCTGATCAGGCCCGAATCCGATGGGATACGAAAATTCCTTTTTATTATTCATAATTAACGATCGTTGATATAAAACGGGAGAATTTGCGGCAAGATAGAGGGCGGGCGACGCCGGCTTCCAATCGGGTCGAAAAACGGCCCAAAGGGGATGATCTCCAAAGCCGGAGGGGTCCGGCAAACTGGTCGGATCCGTTTCCGATCCCTTTTTGCCGCGTAAAAATAATGGGACTTTTTTAACAAAGATCTCCGAGGGATTTTTTTTCTCCGGAAGATCCTTTTTAGGATTCCTTAAATCGAAGGACGCATGATCGAATCCGAGAAAACGGCGGGCAAGAGGGGCAAGCGCAACCGCCGCCGCTTTTTTATCGCCGGGATCTTCATCGAACTGAAGCGCCGCGTCGAGCAATTCCAGCAGGGAGGCGATAAAATCGTCTTCATAAGGATTCTGATCAGAAGCGGGAGAATAGATCATTTGTCCGTCGAAGCGAGTCCATCGGATCGTTTGGAGAACGACCCATTCGAATCGGCGCATGATCGTTGCCGGGAACAGAACCTGTCCGGCGTTGGTTGCGAGGATCAGGGATCGGGTCCAGCAGGCCAGGAGCGGCCGGAGGATCTCAAGATCATGAAGATCGGGTTCACCCTGCTCGTTCACGATCTGCTCCATTCCCTTGATCAGCTGTCGTTTTCCGCTTTGCGCGAAAGATCGAAAGGGGATCAGATCGGGATACAAAAGTCCGAGATACAGGCGATGTTCTCCGAGAAGGAGCTGATGGACCAGCGGATTTTCGCGGGGATGGGCCAATTCGGAGGCGTTGCTGAGCAATTCGACGGTATCGGCGATTTGTTCAAACCAGTAGATGGGGGAGATTGTCCGGATCATACGGGTCATCTGGATCGAAAGGGACAAGAAGGCGAGGACAATATCCTCCTTCAGGACATAAGGAAAGCTCAGATTGGGACGGGACACGGTTCCTCCCCAAAGGTAAGCATGTTCGATTGCGGAGAGTCCCAAAAAGCTGCATCGCCGTTCGATTTCATTTGTCCATTCCTCCCAAAATCTCTCCGCATCGCCGTTTCTCAACAGATCGTGAAGTTCCGTGGAGGCCGACGAATGAAGATTTCGGGCAAAGTACTCCAGAACAAGTGCTGCCGTATCTTTATCTAATATCATATCGTCTTTCGTATCCGTTAAAGCCTGGGGAAAAGAACCCTGATCGCCAGTAAATCCCAAGGGATACTGGAAAGTTTAAGCAATCGGAACAGGATTGTCAATAGTCGGGAATCCCCAAAAGGCTTTTTCCTTCCATTTTTAAAGGTCTTCTTCAATTTATTGTCAATTTTCCAAGTTTTTTTAAACTATGAGTTGACGAATCTCCGCTTTATCTGATAATTGAGGCAATGCAGTGAACAACAAAAGATCGACAGGATATATACGGTTTCCATGAACAAAAAACTTAAAAATATCATTATAGGGACACTCAAATTTCTTTTGATTTTTGGGATTTTTGCCTTTCTTTTTTGGCGTGCGGCCCAAAATGATACGTTTACGGCCCTTCTGGAACAGAAAAAGAACTGGAATTTTCTTCTTTTGGGCTTTTCCCTTAATTTTTTCGGGATTCTGCTGACATTTATCCGCTGGAAATGGCTTGTCCGCGGACTTGGGATCCCGATCGGGTACCCGGAAGCGATTCGACTCGGATTTCTGGGACTGATCTTTAATCTTCTCCCGATGGGGATCGTCGGCGGCGATCTCGTCAAGGGTTATCTGCTTGCAAGAAATTATCCGGCCAAAAAGATCGAAGCGGCGGCCAGCGTAATCGTCGATCGGATCATCGGACTCTATATCATGTTCCTCCTTGGCTTTATCATGATCTGGATCTGCGGATTTGTCAACAACAGCAATCGGGAAGCGCGGATCGCCGTCGGCGCGATCATCTGGTTTTTCATTCTTTCGACGATCGGGATCGGATTTCTTCTTTTTCCGGAATCCAAAGCGGGCTTGCGGCGCAGGATCATTAAAAAGATTCCGTTTGCCGGCGCCCTTCTGGAAAAATTGACCGCCGCGATGCAGGTCTATCGGGAACACAAGATCCTTCTGCTGGTGTCGGGATCCATTACCTTTATTCTTCATCTCTGCTATGGACTTTCCCTTTACTTTCTGGCGTGCGGACTGTTTGGATACGCCCCGTCGATTCTGGATCATTGGGTGATTTACCCCATCTCGAACACGGGAACCCTGATCCCTTTGAGCGCAGGTCCGGTCGAATACTTCCTTGATGTTCTCTATCCGCTCTTTACGATTCCGGGGCATGAAGCCTATCGGCCCGGATTTGGAATGATCGTTGGCGTTGCTTTCCGCTTTACCAGCCTTCTGGTAATGGGAATCGGCGGGATCTATTATCTTGCAGGACGAGGCGAAATCGCAGAGTCTCTGAAAGATTTTCATCAGGAAAATGATCGTCAACAGGATTAAAAAATGCACTTGAGTCTTTTTTTCTCGCCCGAGTACGGATTTTTGCGTCTCGCTTTTCTTTTGAGCGCGATTGCGAGTATTTCGTTCGGGCTGATCGGATCTTTTGTTGTTGTTCGCCGCATTGGATATCTTGCGGGCGCGATTTCGCATTGCGCGTTCGGGGGGATCGGATTCGGTCTTTGGCTCAAACAGACGATTGCGGCGGGAGGACTTGGCATTTACTTCTTTTGCAAGGATCCGGAACGTCTGGAATCGTGGGGAGAATCGATCGATCCGGTGATCGCGGCGACTTTTGCCGCCGTATTTGCCGCGTTTATTATCGGTCTGGTTCGAAAAATCGGGACGGAACGGGAAGATACCCTTATCGGGATCCTCTGGTCGGTCGGAATGGCGATCGGACTCCTTTTTCTGGATCGAACGGCGGGATATCTCAGTGTTACCAGCTATCTTTTCGGCGATATCACGTTTGTTTCCTGGAACGATATTCGAACCGTTGCTCTTCTTGCCGCTCTCGTTCTTGTATTGACCATTCTCTTTTTCAAAAAATTGGAAGCGGTCTGTTTTGATGAGGAATTTGCGCGATTGCGGAATATTTCCGTAGAATTTTATTTTCAGATGCTCCTGATATTGACCGCGCTTACGGTCGTATTGATGCTCCGGGTCGTCGGGATGGTCCTTGTAATCGCGCTTCTTACGATTCCGGCGGCAACGGCGTCCTTATTAACGAAAAAGCTGGGATCGATGATCTTTCTTTCGATCTTTTTCTGCTTTTTGGGATCGTGGACCGGGATTTATCTGAGTCTTCTTCTGAATTTTTCTTCGGGTCCAATGATCATCGCGGTGGTTGCCGCGGTCTATTTTCTCGTTGCTTTCGGTCGATTGGTTTGCAGAAAAAGATTTTGTCAAAATTCAAAAGAGGCCAGTTGATTTTGATTTTTCTCTTTGATATAATGAATTTTTTGACATTGAAAACCATCCATTTATAAACATTTTAAGAATCTCAAAAGGAGAATGGGCGATGCAAAAAGATTTTTCGCGAAGAAATTTTCTGAAAACGACGGCATTAACGGGAACGCTTGGATATTTTGCGGTTCCGAAGGTTCACGCGGCGGAAACCAATACGATTAAGATCGGTTTGGTCGGCTGCGGGGGACGGGGACGCGGCGCGGCAAGGAATGCGCTGATGGCGGATCCAAACGTCAAGCTGGTTGCCATTGGCGACGCATTCAAGGACAAGGCGGAAGGAGCTCTTGAGGGATTGAAAGCGGCGTTCGGCGATCGGGTCGACGTCAAGCCGGAAAATATTTATGATGGTCTGGAATGCTATAAAAAGGTGATTCCGCAGTGCGATGTCGTTCTTTTGTGCGAATCGCCCCATTTTCGTCCGATCTCACTTCGAGCGGCGATTCTTGCGGGAAAGCATGTTTTCTGTGAAAAGCCGGTCGCGGTTGATGCTCCCGGCATTAAAAGCGTTCTGGAATCGGCCAAAATGGCGAAAGAAAAGGGACTCAATCTCGTTTCCGGTCTTTGCTGGCGATACGATCTCAACGTAAAAGACATGATGAACCGGATCCTTGACGGCGCGATTGGTGAAGTCTGCTCCGTTCGGGAAACCTATTTAACCGGCCGTCTTTGGACTCGTCCCCGTCTGGAAGGCGATACCCTGATGATGGAACAGGTTCGCAACTGGTATAATTTCGCCTGGTTGTCCGGTGATTTCAATACAGAACAGCACGTCCATTCGCTGGACAAGGCCCTTTGGGCTTTCGGCGACAACGCACCGCTTTCCGCGTTCGGACTTGGTGCCCGAATGGCCCGAACCGACCAGCCGGATTACGGCGATATCTATGATTCGATGGCCGTTGTTTATGAATATCCGAACGGACGATCCGTTAATTCGTTCTGCCGCCAGCAAAACGGCTGCTGGAATAATACCGACGATTATATTATCGGAACGAAAGGATTTGCGAATATTCTCGGAAGTCCAAAGATCTGCGATCTCAGCGGGAAAGTGATCTACGAACAGAAAAAGGTCAAATCCGACATGTATCTTCTGGAACATCAAGCGCTTTACGGAGCGGTCCGAAGCGGCGGAGCAACATACATCAATAATGGGGATTACATGGCCAAGAGCACTATGCTCGGAATTATGGGCCGTCTGGTCTGCTATTCCGGGAAACGAATGACCTGGGATGAAGCGATGGCGACTCCGGCTCTTGCTCCGACCGGATACACCTGGGATGCCAAACCGCCGGTTCTTCCCGATGAGAAGGGACGATACAAGATCTCCGTTCCCGGAATGGGAGAAGTCTATCATACGGTTTCCCGATAAGAGGTTTTCATCGCCGCGGATCTTGCCCCTTTAAGAAAAAGTCTGCGGCGTTTGTTCGATGATTTCGGAATAAGGATCCGCGTTCGTTGGATCCTTATTCATTTTCTGAAAGGTTTTGTATGGATTTCCGACCTTCCGCGTCTTTGGAAAATCTTCGCCGGAGAGCACAAATAATCGGAGAGATCCGATCGTATTTTGATCGGAGGGATTTTCTGGAAGTACAAACGCCCATCCTTTCCCGGGATACCGTGATCGATCAATACATTGATCCGATCTCTTTGCCGATCCGATTTCAGGGAAAGCAGGAAACGTTCTATATGCAGACCTCGCCGGAATACGCGATGAAGCGTCTTCTTGCCGCCGGAATGGAACGGATCTATCAGATCACCCCGGTCTTTCGAAGCGGCGACCGTGGAAAAACGCACAACATCGAATTTACCATGCTGGAATGGTATCGAGTCGGCGATTCCTATACGGAAGGAATGGATCTTCTTGCCGATCTTGTCTGCGCGATTGGATCATTTTCCCGCTGCGATCGGCTCTCATTCGGGGAAGCTGTGGAAAGATCAACCGGATTGAATCCTCATCGGGCAACGGCAAAAGATTATCAAAGATATGCGGAAGAAAAGGGAATCGTCTGTCCGGAATCGTTTACTGATCCGCAATCGTCCGCTTCGAATGGAGATTGGCTTGATCTCGTTTTTTCGGAAGTTGTCCAGCCGGATCTTGGAAAAGAAAACCCGATCATTCTCTATGATTATCCGGGAACGGATGCCCAGCTTGCCCAATCGCGCAAAGAAAAATTCTCCGATGGAGAGGAATATCAGGTCGCCGAACGATTCGAGCTTTTTATTCATGGATTGGAACTTGCCAACGGATATCATGAACTTCTTGATCCGGAGGAACTTCGCCGCCGGAATGTGCGGACCCTGGAGCAAAGAAAAAAGGCGGGAAAAGATCCTCTTCCCGCCGAATCCCGATTACTTCAGGCAATGGATCACGGGCTCCCTCCCTGCTGCGGCTGCGCTTTGGGAGTCGAGCGTCTGCTGATGATCCTGCTTAATTCTGATTCGATCGATCAGGTGCTTCCTTTTCCGATCGATATTGCTTGACGAGATCGACAAATTCGTTTTTCCAGGCATCTTTACAATCTTTGCCGAGAGCCTCTTTCGCCAAGGCGACCGCGGTATCGAGATCCGCGTCGTTCGTATAGGAACTTTCTTTCAGAATAAGTCCGAACAGGGCAACGGCAGACGCGAACCGGAAATCGGCACTTGCGCTGGACTTTGTTCCTTTCTTATAAACAACGGGAGATTTCAAAAGAGAACTCTTCGTCTCTTCCGGAAGTTTGTACCGCAATTTCACGAACATCAGTTCATCATTGAATTCTTCCTTCGACTCGGCGGAAGGATTTTCCTTCTTTTCCTGAGATTTCGATTCATCCTTTTTCGCGGCATATCGAGGTTCATCAACACGCCCGGCATTGGGAACGGCAATCCCGACAGGAACGATCTCATACAGGGCAGTGATTGTATGTCCGGCCCCGATCTCGCCCGCGTCTTTTTTATCATTATTGAAATCTTCGGCGGCAAGGCGGCGATCATCGTATCCGAGAAGCCGATATCCGGCAACGCGATTCGGATTGAATTCGACTTGGATCTTGACGTCTTTCGCGATCGTGATCAAGGTACCGGTCAACTGATCAACGAGCAACTTTCGCGCTTCGGCGATACTGTCGATGTATCCGTAGTTGCCGTTTCCCTTATTCGACAGAATCGAAAGACGATCGTCTTTATAGTTTCCCATTCCAAATCCGAGAATGGAAAGATAGATCCCGGACTTCGCTTCTTTTTCGATCATTTTTTCCAGTTCATTATTATCTGTCGTTCCGACATTGAAATCACCGTCGGTGCAAAGGACGATCCGATTGATCTCTCCTTTTTTATACTGTTTTCGGGCAATTTCGTAAGCGGTTTGAATCCCCTGAGCGCCGGCGGTCGATCCGCCCGCACGAAGTTCATCGATTGCATTCAGGATTCGCGCTGTTTCGCTGCCCGGGGTCGATTTTAAATGGACCCGTGCTGATCCCGCATAGATCACAATCGCAATTTCATCACCATCCCGGAGTTCTTCAACCAGTTCGGCCAAGCCTCTTTTCACCAGGGGCAATTTGTTCGACGAGGACATCGAACCGGACACATCGATCAAAAAGACCAGATGAAGCGGCGGCCGTTTTTCTTTCGGGATCTCTTTTCCTTTGATCCCGATTCGGGCAAGCAGATGATTTTCGGCCCAGGGACAGGAAGCAACTTCAACGTTGGTTGCAAACGGTTCTTTGGAATCTTTGGCCGGACCGGGATAATCGTATTTGAAATAATTGATCAATTCTTCGATTCGCACGGCATCGGACGGCGGAGTCTGTCCCGCTTTAATAAATCGGCGGATATTCGAATAGGACGCGGTATCAACATCGATCGAAAAGGTCGAAAACTGTTCTTCTTTGGGAGAAACAAACGGCTTTTCCGGAAGAGGACGATATCCTTCCTCGGAACGGGAAACAAAACGGGGAACAGGCGGCTGTCGATACATATTCATCTCCGTTTCCCTTTCCTGTCGAAAAGAGAGAACAGAATTACCGGAATCATTGCCGATTATTCCCCGTGCTTTGCGTTTGCCTTGCGGCATGATCCCCATCGCCATTCCATCCATCCGATCTCTGTCGGTGAAGGAAGGGGAAGGACTCTCCGGGGCATTCATTGGGGCCGAACTCATGCTCATCCCAACACTTGGAGCAGATGCCGGAGCAGGTGCGGACTTTGCCGGCTTCGTTGGAACGGTACCAGGTTTATAATTTTCCCTCTTGGATTTCGCGGCCTCGTCTTTTTTAAGAACAGGAGCGGGAGCGGGTTTTCCTTCGATCTGATCCGCACCGTCTTCCCTCTGAGCTTTCGAAGAATCTTTTACTGTTGCTTTGATACTGCCGGTCAACTGTTTTTCAGTCTGAACGATTTCCGATGTTGGGAGAACATTTTCTTTTATATCGCCGGGCGCGGAAACGGTATCACTTTTCTTATACTCGTCAATGGGAACAATGAGACGGACCGCCTCTTTGTTTTGTGTCGAATACCAATGCGAAGTTCCCAATACGGTAAGGAAGACCAGAAGAGCGGCGGCGATCCATCGGCGG
Organism: Planctomycetia bacterium; assembly: GCA_030539035.1. Classification (GTDB taxonomy): domain Bacteria; phylum Planctomycetota; class Planctomycetia; order Pirellulales; family Thermoguttaceae; genus JAUNBG01. The sequence goes on along the minus strand of JAUNSU010000013.1, from coordinate 23,279 downwards.
ACAGACCAGGAGCTCCGGGACTTGCCGAAAGAAGCGTCCTTGCTGATCTGCGGCGCATTACTATCCGCGGGAAGCGGTTCATTTCGAAGAGCGGATTTGATCGTTTCCATCGTCGATCGAAAGGAATCGAGTTCCTTTTGAAGATCGGGATTCTTGCTGATCTCTTCCTCAAACGCGGTTTTTTCTTCCGGATTCAATTCGTCCAGGAGATAAGCGGTGATTCGGGGATCCGTATTTTCGGTTTCCGGGATCGATTGATTATTATTTTCCATAATTTTTACCTTTCATATAGAAATATTCGGAGAGATATCCGTTTATTGACGGGAACCAAATTTAGTGCGAAGCAGAACGATCGATTCATGGAGGATCCAGGCGACCGTTGTTTTCGGTTTTTGAATAATATCGGCGATCTCCTGATAAGAGAGATCTTCCTGAAATTTTAAACGAAGGACTTCCTGATGCAGTTGGTCCAATTCCTGAATGGAGTCAAGTACCATTTGATTTTCCTCTTTACTTTCCACTTTATGAAGGAGATCGGAGGGCTGATCTTTGATCCGGGATTCCAAAGAGGCGCGAAGGATCTCCTGATGGTCCCTTCTTTTTTCTCTTTGGCGAAAAGTATCGACGATCAAATTTCGTGCCGTTCGATAAAGCCATCCGCGAACTTTTTCCTGAGTAATCGGGGGATCCTGATCCGAAAGACGAAGCCAGCTCTCCTGGGTAAGATCGTCGGCAAGATCCGATTCCCGGACCCGTCGAAAGATGAATCGGCGTATGGAATCATAAAGATCTGTCTGAACGAAATCGGTCCGATTCGGCTTCTTCTCTCTTTGCGGCATATTTTTACCCTTTTATACTCTTTTGGATCTTTGCCAACCGTGCGATCTGATCAGGATCCGGGCCGATCCAAACAAAAAATGAATACACTCTTTCGCGAAAGGAACAAGGATTTCGAAAGGCGCCATCCGGTTCGAGATCCTTTATTCATTAGATATAGACGATTTTGGAACAAAATCAATAGTAAAAATATTTTCTTTTCCAAATTTTTCCTGTTCCGGGAAATCCCTTGACAACAGAAACCGTTCATGGTCTAATGGAACAGAGGAGAAATGATCCCGTTTTTTCGTGATATTCACTGGAATATTCCCGGATATTGATCGAAACGGGAAAAACGTAAACCGCCCTTCAGAACAAGGATCTTTCGTGGAGCAATCGGACGCATTGATCGCCGTCGATATCGGCAACAGTTTTATGAAATTCGGTTTTTATGAATCCGGCCTGATGAAGGATCCGTTTCCATTGCCGGATTCAATTTGCGTTGAAGCAACTTCGAGTTTTTCCGATCTTTTCGATTGGCTGGATAAACAGGGAGTTCGTTTTCTGCACCTCCATTGGATGATCGCAAGCGTAAACGCAAAAAGAACGGCCTCTCTTCAAAATTGGCTTAAAAGAAATCGGTCCCGGGATCAGGTCCAGGTCCTTGCTCTTGCCGACATTCCCCTGAAGATTCGATATGATTATCCGGAAAAACTCGGGCTCGACCGGGCCGTTGCCGCTTATGCCGCGAAAGAGCAACTGGATTATTCCGGGCCCATTCTCGTTGTCGATATTGGAACGGCAACCACGATCGATTTAATCGATGAGGAAGGAACTTTTGTCGGCGGCGCGATCTTGCCCGGCCCTCAAATCGCCGCGCAGGTCCTTTTTGAGAAAACCGCTCAACTCCCTCACGCGGGATGGAATCCGATTTCCGCGTCCCAGGATCCGGGCGACGCCGAAAGAATCGCGCATTATCCCGCTTCCAATACGGAAATGGGAATCGAATCAGGAATTCGATCCAGTATGATCGGATCCATTTACAGTTTTTATCTGGATTCCATGATCTATTTAAAAAGAGACGCCCGATCGCTTTTCCCGATTCTTATCGCGGAACGGGGAAATAATTTGATCGAAAAACCGCTCCGAGAGCTCTTTGAAAAAGGAAAAAGTATTTTTCAGGGGAATTCGATCCCGCCCATTTCAACAAGTCCTTATCTCATACTTTCAGGACTTGCGCTCCTTCACAGGAAGAGCTTCTGAAATGATCTTGACTTATTATAAAAAAATACTATAATGTCAATATAATAAACAAACGGATCGGGGAAGTATTACAGGGAAGTTTATTTATATTCCGGATGGGTGCCCGAGCGGCCGAAGGGACCGGTCTTGAAAACCGGCGACGGCGAAAGCCGTCCGTGGGTTCGAATCCCACCTCATCCGCTTCTCTTTTTCCTGATTTCTCTATTTTTACCTTCCTGCAATTTGGATCTTCCGAATATGATCAAAGTCAATAGTATGGTCTGTCTGAAAAAGTTTTTCTGTATTGTATTGGTCTTTATTTTTGCCCTTACTCCCGGTTTTTCAGGTTCAATTTTCAAAAAAACGAACGAAGGGGAGATCCGGGCGCAAGAAAACGAAAAAGATACCGTTTCCGACAAGGAATATGAATCGGATCTGGAATCCCCCAAAAATCATGGAATGTATACGGTCGGAACGCAGGATTTCCGTTGGACACTTCCCAAAAGCAACGCGATTTTTTTCGCGAAAGTCTTCTTTCCGATGAATTTGGAAAAGAAATGTCCGATCGTGATTTATTCTCATGGATTGGGAGGAGCCCCTGAACAGTACGCTTATTTTGGTAAAATGTGGGCTTCCCGGGGGATCGTCTCTTTTTTTATCGATCATCCCGGCAGTAATCGCGATGTTTGGAAGGGATCATTGCGTCCATTTTCCGAACTGAAAACCGCGTATCAAAAATGCTGGAGCGGAAGGGACAGGGCCCTTTCCATTCGATTCATGATCGATCGGATCACCGATTTGATCAAATCCGATAATCCGCTGGGTAAAATTCTGGACGGGGAAAAAATCGCCGTTTCCGGGAACGATCTCGGTGCCCTTGCCTCTTTATTGGTCGCCGGACAGCTCCCGCCCGATAATGGTCCTTCCTTAAAGGATGATCGTGTCTGCGCGGTTTTGGCTTTAAGTCCGACCATTTACTGTTCGCCCGCCAGCGGAAAAATCGTTTACGCAGATATCGATGTTCCTGTAATGTCGTTCAGCGGAACAAAAGACGATGGAATCGTCGGAAAAACAAAAACTTACCAGAGAAGAATTCCCTTCGACAGCTTAAAGGAAAAAGATCATTTCCATATTACTTTAATCGATGCCGACCATCAGATCTACAGCGGCCATCAATTCCGAAATCGAAAGAAAAGCGATATCATGTTCCAGAGAATCATTATGAATATCTCAACCGTCTTTTGGGGAACCTATCTGCTTGAAGATAAAGACGCGAAAGATCTGCTTAAGAATAATTGCTCTTCCCTTCTCGGGGAACATGGAAAATTTGAATCTAAATATGAGTGATCGATTGGTCTTTTCCCTGATATTTTTTCGCGTATAAAAACTTCGATCTTGCGGAAAACTCAAAATCCAAAAAAACGACCGGCGAAAAGGGGATTTCGCCGGCCGTATTATTTGGTGTTCGACAGAAAGGGCATTGTCAACACCATGGAGTTTTATCTGATCGATCACGGACCAATGGAAGGAGGATTGGGAGCGAAAAAGTCTCTCGGACTTCTGGTCGGCGTATTCGGACGTCCCATCTGATCGAAATCGCTTTGGCTCATGGACGATTTCGTTCGGCGAGCGGCTAATCCCCGCTGGAAAGGTCCGAAAGAATGGTTCATATAGGCCCCATGATGATGTCCTGCCCGTTCGAAAACGCCCTTGTGATGGCCCATCCTGTTTGTATAATATCCGCCGAAGCCGGAATACATTCCGTTTGTATCGGCCATTTGATATCCGCCGTATTGTCCATTCGCATAGTAATTTGTGCCGTAAAGCTCCGCGCTGTTGTTGACAACGTAAACAGGCGCGCCTTCATAAGGTTCAACCTGATTGAACATCATGCCGACACCTGTCCCCAGCCCGAAAGAACGATAAGCATAATTATCGGAAGGAGTGTATCCATCGGTTAATCGGCCGCTGTCCCGGCTCATTACATCGTTGCAATCTTTTGTAATTGTTCCATATCCGCAAACACAGCCGAGCATCATGCTGCTTGACAGTATTAACGCGATCAGAAAGAGATTATTTTTCATCTTTTTCACTTTACGGGGCCCTTCCACCTCTAAGTCGTTTTTTTGATTTTGTTTTCGCCCCCCTGGAAATGATCCATTGGGGCAAACAAACTTAATTGCTCTGTTTGAATCGGTTTGCGCGGGGGCTGAAGTTCAATAAAATTCGCAAAAATAAAAAAAACAATATTCTTTTTCCTGTTCTTTTCGGGGACTTAATCGGGGTTCTGTCGGTAAAATAGAGCCTTTTTCGGGGAAATATTTGTTTTTTCCGGAAAAAATGTCTCTTTTTAATAAAAGAGGGTCGTTTTAAGTTCCGATTTTGCCGATGGTGATTAAGGAAACGTATTGAGTAATTTTAACGATTATACGGAATAAAAGTTTTTCAGTTGAAAAGCGAATAAGGAAAAATCGATTCGATGGCCGGACATAAAACCCATTTAACCTGCAGTACAATTGCCGGAATCGGGCTGGGAATGTCGGTGCACTGTTTTTACGGTACATCGATCTCCCTGTCGATTCTGTCCGGTTGTTTGTGCAGTCTTGGCGGAATTGTTCCGGATATTGACAGCAAAACAAGTACATCCTTTCGCCAATGCCTTGGACTGGTTTCCGGGTTCAGCGCTCTGCTTTTGGTAAGCCGTTTGAGAGATTTTGATTTCACTGCGGAAACGGTAATGATCATTGGATCCCTTGCCTTTCTCATTACCTGGGCAATTTTTGGAACCTTGGTTCAACGATTTACCCGGCATCGGGGAATGTGCCATAGTATCCCAATGGGATTGATCGCAGCCGAATTCATCTTTATCCTTTCTTCCGGTGATCTTCCAGATAGGCTTTTGAAGGGAGGAGCGATGTTTGCCGGGTTCATGGTCCACCTGATTCTGGACGAAATATACAGTGTTCAATCTAAAGGGGTTGTCGGCGTGCGCCTGAAAAAATCGTTTGGAACCGCGGTAAAAATGGCGGATTTCGATAATCTGAAGTCAACGGTCTTCATCTATATTATCCTGGCTTTAATGACCGATGTCGTCCTCAACGAACCGGTTTGGAGCAAGGACTTCAAAGATCAATCGGTCGCAGCGGAAAATCAAAAAGGAGAAGACCTGATTCGCATTGCCCGAATTAAATATCCTATGCAATTTAATCTCGCTGTCGTCGATTGGGTTGCTCAGAACAATCTTGTTCTTGAGCCGGGAACCGGTGATAATCCAAAATGGAAGGAGCTTCAGGCCCTTTTTGAAGAAGATAATCCCGAAAAACAGGATAATCCCATGCGTATGGTCTCTCATAGTGCTGCTGAAACCCCTTCGGGAAAGAGAAAGCTCACTTTCTTGGAGCAGATTAACTGGAACAGCAGACATAATGGGAATAATAAAGATGCGAATCAAAATTCCGGGTCCCCCTCGGAAGGAAGCACCGGCGCAAACAACCAAAATATCGCAAAGCCCCAAAATAAGATCAATTTATCCAAAAACCCATTTTATTTACTTAAATACCTGTAAATAATCCGTATAATTCACAAATCTCATATAATCATTAAAGACTCTCTTTTTTTCGGTCGATTCAGTGAATAGAGTATGTTCTGCTCTTAGGCGATTATCTGATAAGAATTACAGATATTCATTATCATTTCAGATAACTTGAGCCTTTAAAAAATATCTTCATAATGGTATTTTACTGAATGGAGTTTGAAAATGAGTCAACAGAAATCACCGTTCCCGGACACCAGGACAATATCGAAAATGGATTCGGACAGTACGGGAATGGACCTTAATAAAAATACTTCGTATGAAGAAGGCGGAGATCAATTTCCTCGTATCGTTGCGCGAATGCCCGATTTGGGAAACCGATTTTCCGAAAAGTCTTTGCGAAAGCCTTCACTGCGAATTACAATGGAATGGTGCGGGAAATTGCTGGAAAAGATCCCAGTGCGAATGATCTCGAAGAAAACACTTTTATGGTCGTCCGCAGTAATTTTGCTCCTTTGTGCTTCCGTTGGTCTTTGGTTGACTTCATCGCAGGATCTTCCCTCCGGCGGGATCACGAAAGAACCGGCAAAATTCGTTGTCCAACTCGACAACAAGGAACTTAAAGGAAATGAATCCATTCAGGGACTGGTCCCCGGCATTGCGGACTCGAAAGATCAGGCTTCATTGCACAGCTCGCTTGCGGAACCGACTCTTGCAAAGAATCAGGAGCCAGATATTCTGGCCTGTTTGCCAAAAGAGTCCATTTCTTCCGTTTCCACACTTGATATTCCGGAATATCCGGGCAAAAATACTCCTGTCGAATCGGCAAAGAGTGCCCATTCCGATAAAAATGATCCGCAAGTTCAGTTTCCCGCGACCTTTTCTCAAAAGGCAACTCTTCCCGACTGGAATGATCTTGCTGAAATGGATAAGAAAACAATGAACGGCTCTCCGGAGAGAGAATCCTTGCCGGCGCAGACTCCGATTGCTCAGGCAGAAACCCCGGTTTCCGGGCAGGCTCTTCCCAATATCCCGAATACGAATCCGCAAAATTTCGGCGCGGCTCAAATACCGTCCGCAGGAAATGTTCAGGGATCAGGAATGCCGGATCCTTCCATGATATCGAATCCTGTTCAAAATGGGAACAACGCGCAATATGCGCAGAACCCGTCTTATCCGGTTCAACCGAATCCGTATCAAACACCGGTCAATTATCAGCCCCAGCCGAATTATCCTGTTCAGCCGAATTATCAGGCGCAGGCTGCTCCAGTTCCCTCGGTTCCGGTAATGGCCCCTCAATACAATGTTCAAAATTATGCTCCAAGCTCCGGACAGATCAATCCGCAATACGCACAAAATTATCAGCAGGTAAGCTATCCGGGCCAAATGTATCCGGCGCAGAACAGTATGCCGGCCAACTATCCGCAGAATAATCCTTCCGGATATTATACGCAGCCGGTCCCTGTTTCCGTTAATCAGAATACTCCAATCAGTAATAATACGGGCAACACCGTCGGTAATCAAAATGGTGAGGTCTATCGTATTGCTTCCGCGCAAACGGCCAACGCGCCCGCCGACAATGGAATTGCGAACGATTCCTCGTATGCGGAAACCGTCAAGCAGAATACAAAGGGAAGATTCCAGGGATACAGTATCAATACGGAATCCTCTTCCCGCAAACCGACAAATTATTCATCCCGGGACTTCGGATACAATACTAACCGTAATCTTTGGTAAAAAGGAATTGAGATAAGAATGGGTTCTTTTGACAGAATTTTTCTTTCCGCTTACAACAGGAAACACAATGTTCCTTTATCGGACGTTCAGGAGGAAGAGACGGGTTCTCTTCTTTTGAAGGAACGTATTGCCAAAGATCGGGCAGATTTTCAGGACGATTCGGCGCGGCGGGAAGATCAAAATGAAAACAATACAATCGCGGAAAGAAATGGCGCGATTACGGAAGAGACCTTAGAGACTTATCCGGACACCATTCCGATCCGGCCTTTCGGACGCGCCGCAAGAGAACAGGCGGTTTTTCGATCCGATGCCGCTCATTCCATTACTCCTCAGCCCCATTTCGGAAGAATCGGAAAAAGAAACGGAACAGACAGTCCCTTCAAAATTGTCGATCACGAAGATTCTGCTGATCAGGAAGATGAAAAATTCGAAAGCTCTCCGTCCGAATGCCGGTGCGGAGATCTCCAGAAAGAGACCGTCGTTTATTCGCACGATCCCGAAGAGGAAAGCGCAGCGATCATTCCGTTGACGCAGTATTGCACCGCCATCGATGAGGAGGAAATGAGTCAAAAACATTCCGGGATCACGCTCGGTGATTTCCCTCTTTTTCTGCGGGATCTTCCTCATGAAGCCGAAAGGGAACTTTACGGACTTGGCGAATATCTCTACGAAAAACTCCTTGACGGACATAAGGTTCTCGGATTCATGGGAACAAAAAACGCGGCGGGATGTTCGACCCTGATCCTCGCAGTTGCCGGAGAGATCCTTCGGAAAGGACTTTCCCTGTTAATCGTGGATACCCATACGGAAGGATCGGACATTCTTTCTTTCCTTGATCATCCCGACAGAATCTCGTTGCCGGAAACAAAGGATCTTCGCCGAAAAATACTTAAAATTTCCGTTCCCGCCGCCGCGGAGGCCCAATGGAAACAGGATGATCTTTATTCCGGACCATTTCTCTATTTTCTTCAGGGATCTTCCCTTATGGAATCCGAAAGATCGGAAGAAGAAGAGAGCGATCCCGATCATAAGGAATCCCTGGATCAAAAAATCCGATCAGTTGCCGATGATTTCGATATCGTTCTTATCGACGCGGGATCCTGTGAAAATCTCTCCGACGATCACATCCTTCAAAATATGATGCGTGTTGGCGAGGACGGATTTTTCGTTGTAAGAGATGTCCGTGAAAAAGATAATGATCGGATTCGTGATTTGGCGGAAAAAGGCCGCGCGGTCCGGATCCCTTGCCTTGGTATTGTGGAAAATTTCGTTTAATCAGAACATATTATTAAAGTGAAGTAAAATGTATACAGAATATTGGGAACTTGACAAAAAGCCGTTCGAAATTGGATGCGATCCGAATTTTTATTATCCGTCCGAATCATTCCAGTCCATTCTGCTCAAGCTGCGGTACTCGATCGAAAGTCGACATGGAAGCGCACTTCTTCGCGGACCGGTCGGATCTGGAAAATCAATGATCGCAACCATGCTTCTTCAGCAGTTGACCGCAAAAGGAATGATCGGTTCGGCCATTTCCGTTCGGATGCCCCAGCTGAACGCGGACGAAATCCTCTGCTATCTTGCAGAAAATCTCGATACGGAAGGCAAGATGTTCCCTTCGTTTCCATCGGGAAATACGGAAGGGGGACTTCGTATTCGCCTTCCCAAGGAATCGACCCCTTTTCTCTATCACGCGGTGGGAACAGTTGAGAAGATTCTTACAAAAAATGCCCGGGAAAAGCGGCATTCCCTTCTCATAGTGGAAGATGCCCAGCAGATCAGTGATGCGCGCGTCTATCCCTTGTTCAAATCCCTTCTCGGACTGGAATATGCGGGAAAGCCGGCACTTTCGATTCTTTTTATCGCCGCCGCTCCCACGTTTTCCGAGGAGCCGCAAGCGCAGTTTGTTCGGAACTGCATTGATACGGTTGCCGAACTGGATCCGTTCTCCGAATCGGAATGTGCGGCTTATATCGCACATCGTCTGGTTCACGCGGGAGCGAAAAATCCGATCTTTTCCGATGATGCGATTACCGCGATCGCTCAGCATTCCGAAGGACTTCCGCGGCGGATCAATCGGATCTGCGATCTTGCCCTTCTGGTCGGATACGCGGAACATTTGGAATCGATCGACGCGGAAATCATCGACGCGTTGGACCACGAAATGAGCACCGCGGAAATGAAATAGATCGAATGAGATATTCGCCCATAATCAAAGACGGACCTTTCGCCCGTCTTTTTTTATTTCGGCATATTGGGATCGAAAGGTGCCGGAAGCGGCTGTTCAAAGTTCGAGGGAAGAACCGTCAGCCGATTATCCACCTTTTGAACACGGGAATCGCTTAGCAGAATTCGGCCTGCTTCCAATCGATGTTCCTGAGAGGGAACGATTCCCCGAATTGTTGCCGTTCCATTATTAAAAAGAACCTGGATCGGAGAAAGCGGATTGACCTTCGGACTGCGAAGAATCATCAGTTCCAGATATTCCTGAAAGGAAACTCGCGGATCCTGCGCCGGAAGCAATGGAGCAGGAACCGGCATTCCGGCCTGCGGTCCATTTGCTGTATTTGCCGATTCAGGCATATTATTCGAGGACAGCGCGATATTGCCGGCAAACCGGCTTCCGAGATCGACTTCCCTGGATCCGTCGGGAGAAGTCCGCGGCGGAACAGGTTCCGGACGGCCGGATGATCCTCCCGCGCCGGGCGAACGAATCCAGGTCCCCTGTCGGGAATCCGGACTTGTGCTTCGCTGATATTCCTGATGATTTTGCGGATCCTGTGCGGAACTGCTTCCAAAATCACTCGCGTGTTCTCCAGAGGAATAATAGGCGGTTCCATTGCCGGATCGATTGAAAGGAATAGGAACCTGCGGAGTTGCCTGAACACTTTTGGGAGCTTCCCGTTCGATCTGATCCGCCTTGGCCTGATCGCGGATCTTTCGATTGCGGAGCAGATCCAGTATCTCATTCGGATCGGAGGGAGGTGCGGTCGAAGAACTTTGTTCCCAATAGGGCTGAAAACGCGAATTGGATGTATTATTATTTAAACCGATAAAACCTCCGCTTTGAGAAAAGAAAGCGCCGGTATTCAATCTGGTATTCTCATTGGGGGATGGGGACAGGAAACCGCCGGATTCCGTCTTTCCAAACCGTCCATAAACCGGTTGATTCGTAAGGATCGAAGAAGCGGAAGGAATCGCGTTCTGATCAACTCCTTCGACATAATTATAGGTCGAATATTGCGCACGAAGCGGCAATACGGGAATCACTCCGAAAAGGAAGATCACGCCGATCGCAATAGTTGAATATCTCATTTTTATGTTCTTTCGCCAAAGGAAATTATTCTGTTTGTTCGATCTGTTTTTTCAATCTCTTTTGATGGTCTTCGAATTTCTTTTGAAAAGCGGGACCGCCCAGATCAGGGTGCATTTGCCGAAGACGAAGGAGTTCTCTTTCCGCGTCTTCCGCATGTTTCTTCATCATCGCCGGATCCCCGAGTCGACGCGAATACCGATACCGGCAAGTGAATTTGTTCAAATACGATTCGTAAAAATAATTCTGATATCGACTGTCTTTCTCCATGGAACGGGCAAGCCGGGAAAGGATCCTGTTCCAGCCCCAGATCTGATTCTCCGCGTTCTTTCCCGGTTCTCCTCCCAGAATTGCCCGAATATACCGGTCGTTCTCTTTAAAGCCCCAATCCTGATAGATCCGCGCACCTTCGATTTGCAGTTCCAGATTATTCGGATGTTTTTGAATCATTGGAAGAAGAATTCGAACAGCGCTTTCATATCGTCCGGTCGCACGAAGACACTCTGAAAGACGAAGGATCACAAGAAGATCGGCATTCGGATCGGACGACCAGGAGGGATCTTCCTTGATTTTTTTGAGAATCGTTTGCCAGGTTCGCCCTGCTTTTGTAAAATAGACGACCGCTTCCGGGGGTGTACTCGACAAGGATCCGGCAATGCCCCGTCCAAGGCTCATGAAAGTATCCGCGATCCAGCGAAGAGAATTCCATGTATTGCCGTCCTGCCGTTCGGAGATCCGTCCCAAAAAACGCTCGAATCCTTCCGATACTTCTTTAAGCTCTTTCTGCTTTTGCGGATCGCCCGCGTTGGCCGCATCGCTGAGCTGCCGGAGCTGATCTTCCAGCTGTTTGCCAAGCTGAACATAGATCGCGGTCAGCCGGTCTCCGCTTTTTTTATCTCCCTTCCCCAGCAGTTCGATCTGCTCCATCGTTTTTTCCGCTTCCGCGAAATTTCCTTTTTTGATCTGAATACGGAGCATGAGAATCAATGTTCCCATCCGAAAACTTTCATCGAACTGCGCCGGGAGATGATCTCCCTTTCCCGATGATGCGGAGGCAAGGTGCCAAGGACCGATCACCGGATGGGTCAACCACTTGTTCGCATTTTCCGTATCCCCTTTCAGAAGAAAGATCTGGGCAAGGGAAAGCGCGGAATAGACCGTTAAATAATCCTCTTCTTTTCCCTGTGAAGCGGAAAGAATACGGGTCAATCCGTTCTCAAGAGACTTGCGTGCTTCTTCCAAAATGGTTTCTTTGGAGGTCTGTTCTTTTTTATCCGAATCGTTTGCTTCCGCGATCAATCGCAGATATTCTGCCCACAGGGACTGTCCGAACCGCAATTCCGCGGTTCCTCTTTGGGGAGATTCCGCGGGAATTCGCTCAAGGCATTGACGTGCGTAATCGACATTTCCGGCGGCGACGGACGCGTCAATTTGAACAAGAATCGCTTCCAGAACGATCGGGAGCAGATTTCCTTCCGTTCCATCTCCCCAGCGCCGGTCAATATGCAGGGCAAGTTCGTTGATTCTTGAATCGATCTTCGCGAGGTCCGCCGCCGGTTTTCCTTCTGTTTTCGCCTGATTATAGGATCGGCGAAGCGAATAGAGCGCGGTCTCCGCCGCTTTCGGGGCCTTCGTAAAATCGGGAATCATACAAAGTGTGTTGGCGATTTCAAAAGAATCTTCATACTTTCCGTTCATGAAATAAAGAATGGAAAGATTCAGCCGGATCTCGTTGATCGATTCACTGGATGTATCTTGCGGAACAAGATCCAGACAGGTTCGGATCGTTTTTTCCGCTTCTTCCCGAGCCTGATCCAGCGCCTTCTTCGCCTCCGCTTTCGCGGATTCATCCGACGCCTGGGCGTATTCCTGATTCGCACGGACGTAAAGAAGCCAGCTCTTTCGCGCTTCCGGAAGAAGGGACTCCAATGATCCTTCTTGCTTGTCCGATTTCGCGGCGGCAATATTTGCAAAAGCCGGATCCTTTTGAAGATCTTCCGCTTCCAGACTCAATGGACTTCCCAGCTTTCGGACGAATTCCAGAATCTGATTCGCGTAATTCAGTGCGTTCGTAGGTGCCTTGATCGTTTTCGCCAAAGGGGTATCCTGTCCGTCGAAAAATTTGCGGATCGCCTTATTGACTTCATTTCTTTGATTATTTCGAAGCTTATCCAGATAGATCAGGATTCGGGCCGCGTCAAGATGAATCGCCTGTCCGGCCGAACTTGTATAATACGATTTCGGAAGCGATGCTGCTTTTTTCCAATCGTCGAAATCCCGAATCAATTTCAAAAGATCGGAGTAATTCTGATCGCTCATATCCATCTTCGGTTCCGCGTTTTTTTCTTCCGGCGTCTTTAAACCCCGATCTTCCATAAAAAGACGGAATCGAAGTTGGAGTGAATCTGTTTTGATCTGGTAGAATACGGGATCCATCGGCAATGCCGCCAATTCGGCCGTGATCGCCCGACAAAGATCTTTTTCCCCCAGCTTATAGGCTATCAGGGCTTCCCGATAGCGTGCGCTGAATGAACCCGTATATTGACGGTATTTTGTACTGATCTCGTTCAGCTTTCCTTTCGATTCAAGAAGTCCCTGCTTCTCTTCTTCCGATCCTTTTTTCCAGGTCTCCGCGATCTCCGAAGGAAGGGACGCCAACAGAATCCGGCTTCCAAGGTAAAAACTTTGCAACTGCTCCATTTCCGCAGAAGTCTTTCCTTTTTCTTTCGTTTTCAGTTCCGAGATCCGGGTGCGGGCAAGCTCCAGGACCCGATTCAAACAGGGCTCCGTATTCTTGAGAAGATCGCGTGCGTCCCGCATCCGGAGCTGTTTCTCTTCCTCCGATTGCGCGATCTGATCCGCTTCCAGGATCTTCTGCTTTCCTTCCACCAAAAGGATCCGCGCAAGATCATAGTTCGCCGAAAGCGCCTGAGCATGATTCGGATGATCTTTCAGAAAGGATTGAAAACTTCCTTTTGCCGAAAGAAGCTCCTGGATCCTCGCTTCGCCGGAAAGATCTTTAATATGCTCCAGCTGCGCGGAACCCAGCCGATAGTAATACTCCTCTTTCAAACTGTCCGGGCAGGAGGACTGCTTGATCGTCGTCTTCAAGTACTCTATTGCTGTATCATATTGACCTTTTTGGATCAGTTCCTGAAGAAATCGCTCCCAATCTTCCGCTCCGTACGAAAGATCGCTCGAAAAAAACGAAACCGATAAAATGGATACAAACAACAAAAGAAAAAATCGTCGGTATTTTTGCACGTTTCCACCATATTATGAATTTTACAGGGATCTTTGGAATTGCATATTTCACAATATATTATATACTTATCTTAATAGTATCGGGAGGTAAAATGAAAATCAATCCTAATTTCGAAAAAAATCGGATTTTCTTCGTTTTTTTTATCGCTTCATTCCTGTTTTTCGGTATATCTTTCGCCGACGATAAGCCGGATGATCCCTGGAAGAACATCCGCGAAGATGGACTTCCTTTGAACAGATCCGCCGAAAAAGAGACGATCAGGGCAATTTTATCCCAAATTGGCAGTAAAAATCTCTCTCCGGAAATTCCCGGAAATACCGGGTTTATTTCTCTTAACAAAAACAGCAAAGGATTTCGGGGAAAAATCGTTAAAATCGAAGGGCGGCTTCTGAAAATTCAGTTTCTTCCCTCCGAACAGGAGCCGGGACTTTATATCTCCTGGATCCTTTTGGACGATGAACCGGGGATTCCGATCCGAATTATTTCCCAAAAGATTCCAGAAGGCTTTAAAACGGATCTTCCCGATCAAAAGACCCTCGGTAAAGAGCGTGTTCAGGCAATCGGCTTCTATTATCGCCTGATCCCCTTCACCGATGGACAAAATTTTTACAATACTCCAACCCTGATCGCACGGGATTTTTCCCGGGCAAAGGTCTCTTCCCCTTCCCTGCTCCCCGAACAGATTCCGAAAAAGGACGATTCTTCTCAAAAGGCGATTGTTCCCCAAAAGGAAGATTTTCCCCTTCCTGTCGATTCAAAAGATCTCTCTTCCGGGGAAAGAAAGGATCTTCTCCGATATCTTTCCCGTCTGCATGATCGAACAGGAATCGCAATCACCGGTTCGCCCATTCGCGGATGGCTGAAGGAGATCCAAAGGATCCCGCTTACGGAAGAGGAAAAACGAGGATCCCAGTTCTCCGCTTTTTATCGCTGTCTTCTGGTCCGCGATCCTGATTCAAATGAGAAGCCTTTTATCTTCTATACAACACGAATTCCTTCATTCGAGATCAATGCGGAAGGACGGTCCTTCCGCGCCGATCCGCTGGCACAAAATTCTTTCGATCCCAGCAAAGGAAAAGGTGAGCGGACAGGCGGATCCGTTCTGCGTCTGGATCTCTCCAATGGACGGCCGATCTGCGTCCTTTCCCAACTGGAATGGTATCCGAAAGATCATCTGCTCGGCCAGCTGGGAATGAATGTTGCCGCCTTTGATCGGGTTCCGGTCTTTCCGTCCTCCGCGCTGAAAACAATTCAAAAGCTGTCCGGTTCCCAATTTTCCGATCGGATCGGACAGAAAAAGAAGAGAATTTTGGAAGCACTCCGATTCACTCATAAAGATACGGAAATGTTCTACGGACTTTTATCGACCCTGAAAAAAGAGCCGAATTCTCGTCTTTTAACCGATAAAGCGATTGCAAATGTCTCCGTGGTCGATCTTTTCAACCGGCCGGAACAGAATCAGGGCAAAAATTTTTTTCTTCGCGGGCATATCCGAAGAGCACTCTATGTCCCGATCACCGACAAGGAACAGCAAAAGCGCTGGGGACTCGATCATTTCTATCAGATCTTTCTTTTCACAAGTGATTCCCAGGGATATCCGCTTGTGATTTCCCTTCCCGATCTTCCGAAAGGAATGCCGATCGGTTCCGGCAAAGAATACAGGGAAGAAGTCACCGTTGCCGCAATCTTTTGTAAAACATGGGCTTATGAAAAAGGAGACACTCCTGAACCGGACCGTTCCGGGGAATTAAAGGAAGCAAGGGAAAGCGATTGGGCAAGAGTCCCCTTCCTGATCGCAAAAGATCTTGAGTGGATTCCCAAGCAGGAAAAAGAGCATTCTCTCTTCCCATGGAATTACTTCTGGTTGTCTTTCGGATCGCTTATGGTGCTCTTTTTCTTGTGTCGTGTGATGAAATATTTTGCATATTTCTCCCGCAAACGCCGTTTTCAGGATTGACAAAACAGGAAAATTCCGTAATAATGAATCTCCAGTGGTACTGGATATACAGGATGTTGAGCAAAAACGCCTGTGCCAAATCAAGTGAACATTAGATAAAGGTAAGAAGGAACCCAAACAATGGCTAAAGAAGCTGCTGCCAAGAAACCGTTCACCAAAACTCAGATCGTTGAAATGATCGCGACCCAAACCAACGTTTCCAAAAAGGATGTCGCCGCCGTTCTCGCCAGTTTGAACGATGTAATCGCCCAATCTTTTTCGAAAAAGGGCGCCGGCAAATTCGTTCTGCCCGGTATTGTCAAATTGGAAAAGAAAAAGATCCCCGCCCGCAAGGCCCAGAAGAACGTTCCCAATCCGTTCAAACCGGGTGAATTCCGTGATGTTCCCGCCAAGCCGGCTCACGACACCATTAAAGTTCGCGCTCTCAAAGGTCTTAAGGACATGGTCTGATCTCTCATTGCGCAAACTTGATACGTGCTCAAAGTAAAAAGGACGGATTTTCGATCCGTCCTTTTTATCGTTTCTTGTTCCATTACGATTATTTCCTTTTCAACTCTTGAAAAACGATCTTCCCGGATTATAATAAGATTGTAATGAGAAAAGATATTGTTTCTTCGCCGTAAAAGGGGAATCCAAAATGAGCCTGCTTTCCTTTCAAACATTCTGTATAGAATTTTACAGCAAACATATTCAGAAGCCAAGTCCGAAAGTTTATAAACTTTTTCGGGAAAGCGGGCTGCTGAAAATGCTGAAATCCGATTACGAAGATCTCCATGGATTGGGAATGGAAGCCCTGATGCAGTTCTTCGATGAATATCTTGCCCGGGAGTTGAAAAAATGATCTTGTATCATGGAGGAATTACCGCGATTGAGAATCCGCGAATCATCCCCAACAGTATCGGACGGGATTTCGGACCCGCTTTCTATACAACAGATATCAAAGAACAGGCTCAACGCTGGACCTTACGCAGAATGCAGACCGCTGTCCGTTCAGAAGACAAAACCGTAAAGGCCGTTGTGTCTGTTTTTGAGTATGATGATATCCTTGCGTGTCAGCGGCTTTCCCTGAAAAATTTTCCTGATGTTTCTCTGGACTGGCTTGATCTGGTGATCGCCTGCCGCTCTGATCGGGACTGTTCTCATGGATATGATATCGTCTCCGGTAAAATTGCAAATGATAATGTGGGAGAAACCGTTGCGTATGTTTTGGCGGGCGTAATGCGCAAGGAAGATGCGCTTGTCCGGTTAAAATTCCAAAAGATCAATCATCAGATCGCCTTCTGTACGAATCGCGCATTAACGTTTCTGAAATATAAATCCCATTTCATTCTGGAGGTGCCGCATGATTGAACACTCTCTTGTCCGCGCAACGGTAATTCCGGAAATCGTCAAGTTAATAGGCCAATATTACCGCATTGATGAAGAAGAAGGTTTACGCCGTTTTTATGAATCAAAAACCGCGGAGATCTATGCCGATGATGATACAGGACTTTACGGTCAATCGGCAGTTCATCTCGCCGGTCTCTTTATCGTGGAAATGGACGGCGATATTGACGCAACGCGATGGGATAAATATTGCAAAAGTTCCATTACCCGACAGGAAAAGAATATTCGATAATCGATCTGTGTTTATCCCTGATCGTCCATGTCTTTCTCATCATTCTCTTGCCGTTTGAAGAGATCTTATCCGTTTTTTCGAACATGTTCAAGAACCAGCCAGGCATTTCGAACGATAGATTCTTTGACCATAATATAAAATTGGGAAGGGGGAATTTTCGTTTCAAACGGAACCGGCTTTTGCGGATTATAGGTCATTTCATAATGGAAAAGGGGCGTTGCGAACAGATTCAAATTCAGGATCTCGGCTTCTTCCGGAGAAAGATCCGGACAAAGGGTCAAAACCAGATGATTGACACTTTTGCGATTCGGTTCAGCGACTCTTTCGATGAACTTTTTGCGGCAGGAAGAGGGATAAGCGGGATTCAGGACCCGTATCATGAATCCTACCGCCCAGCCCGGACGCTGATCGGATTCGTTGATAAAGTGAAAGAAGACGTCAACGGCCCGCCGTAAAATTTCACGTCGTCCTTTTGGCGTTTTGAGCAATTCGGCCCCGGTTTCCAGAATATAGTTGATCAAGGTATAATTATTGCGCCAGCCGTTGGAAGCCCGTTCCGCAACGGCATCGAGCAAGCCTTCCCGATTTCCGAAATGATAGCGTATGCTTCCCAGGCTCTGTCCGGCCGACGCAACAATGTCCCGTAAGGTAACTTGCAAACCGTTGTTCGCGATCAATCGGCCTGCTGTATCGATCAGGAGATCTCGTGTTTCTGTATTTTGATCCGATTTCATTTTCTTCATGGCGCGGCCGTCTTCTGAAAAATTCAAACTGTAAACAGATTTTTGCACTCTTAAATTATTGTAATTCTTTGTCCGCTTTTGTCAAGCGAAAATCAAAACGTTTTATTTCCAATCATTCTCCCTCCCATTATTCCCTCCCCCTCTCTAATCCCTAATCCCCAAATAATCGCTCTTGACAGATCCGATACCGATGGATATAATGATTGATACAGTTGTATCATTTTTTGATAAAATTGTTCATTGTTTGAATATTTTTCGGATCCGAATCCGTTTTTGAGGTGTTCTTACAGTCGAAGGTCCATATTTTAAGGAATTTTATCGTTTAACGATATATTTTCCGGCACCGGAGATCAATTTTTGAATCTTGTTGATGAAAGAAGATTTAATACATATGTATAAACAGGAGATAAATATGATATCCCGATATTCGAGGTTCCCGTGGAAGGCAGCCGTCTTGTCCGCCGCTCTGTTGTTTTTTTGCACCGCAGAGATCATTGCTCAGCCGGGTCCTCCCGGCCGAACCGGCGGACCGGGCGGTGCGCCTGCAAAAACAGTCGTCGTGCTCGGAAACGCAAAGATCATTCGTCCCAAAATCACTAAAAAGTACACCGGTCTGATTGAACCGATCGAAAAAGTCGCCGTTGTTGCCCGAGTCTCCGGTAAAATTACAGGAATTTTCTTTAAAGAGGGCGAGATGGTTAAAAAAGGCGATCTTCTGATCACGATCGAAGACGAAGAATGGAAAGCAAATGTGGAAGCCGCACAGGCCAGCGTCGACGCAGCCCAGGCGGCTATTGTTCAGATGAAAGCCAAACTGAAAGAATTGGACGCCATTCTCACTTACAAAGAGAATACGTATAAACGTAATGAGGCCCTGTTCTCTCAAAACAGTGTGATTTCAAAAGACGATCTGGAAAATACCCAAAGCGCAATGGAGGCGTCCCGGGCCCAGCGCGCCGCGATGGAAGCATCTCTGATGGAATCTCAGGCTTCTCTTAAACTTGCGCAAGCCAATCTTGCCCTGAAAAAACTTGATCTCGAACGAACAAGAATCGCGGCGGAAATCAGCGGAAAAACCGGCCGGTTGACATACACGCTCGGGAACTATGTAACCCCCTCTCGCGAAGCGCTTTTAACAATTTCCCAATACGATCCCGTCTATGTTCGATTTTCCATGAATGAACGCGATCTTTCCGATCTCGGACAGAACAGGGAACAGCTGCAGAAAACAGAATCTGTTCGAATCGTCCTTGCCAATGGAGAAGAATATCCTTTGAAAGGGAAGATCAAGTTCTACGATAATCAGATCGAATCCTCAACCGATACAATTACCGTTTGGGCCCAGCTTCCGAATCCGAAATATGAACTCAGTCCGGGCGGAATCGCCAAGGTGATCCTTGATCTTACGACTGCGGATGCAACTCCGGCTGTTCCTGTCTCCGCAGTTCTTCGGGACTCTCGGGGAGAATACGTCTATGTCGTTGATGAAAAAGGAGTTGCCCATTCCAGGAGGATCGTTCCCGGCGTGGAATCAGAAGGATTTCAGGCCATTGCCTCCGGACTGAAAGGCGATGAAAGAATCGTCGTCGACGGAACCCATAAGGTAATGGGAGGGGCGGAAGTGATCGATGAAAATGAAGCTCTTGCTCCCTTGCCCAAGGACGCGGCACCGGATAAAATCCCATCATCGAAGATCAAATCGGAAGAAAAATAAGGAGACTTCTCCATGATTTCGCAAATATTTATTGAACGCCCGAAATTCGCGATCGTGATCTCGGTTCTGTTCATTCTCGCCGGACTCTTGACGATTTCCCATTTGCCGATCGCGGAATATCCGGAAGTCGCTCCGCCGCAGATCCAGGTCAGTACAAGTTATCCGGGCGCATCGGCGCAGGATCTGATCAATACCGTCGCCGCGCCGATCGAGATCCAGATGAACAGTCTCGAAAATCTTCTCTATTATACCTCGACGTCAACAAACAACGGAAGATATTCGCTGACTCTTACTTTCGCCTATGGAACTGACGGCGATATCGCTCAGGTTAATGTCCAGAACGCTTTGAATCGTGCGGAACCGATCCTGCCTTCCGAGGTCAAACAGCAGGGAATTACCGTTCTTAAACGGACCAGCGATATTATCGGAATGTTCGCGATGACTGCGGATCCGAAAAAGTATTCAATACGTGAACTGAGTACATACACCAAGACCAACATTCTGGAATCCATTGCCCGTGTCGACGGAGTCGCCTCCGCAATGATGATGTCGGAAGATTACGACAGTATGCGGATCTGGCTTGATCCCCTGAAAATGTCCGCAATGGGAATTACCGCGGAAGAAATCACAAGCGCCATCCGATCGCAAAATGTTCAGGCCGCTGCGGGATCAGTCGGAATTGAAAAGAGCAATGATCAGATCCAGTTCAAGATCAACGTGAAAGGACGCCTTGATCAAGTCGGCGAATTCGAAAATATTATTGTCCGATCCGACGGAAAAGGCCGGATCGTCAAGCTCTCCGATATCGCACGGGTCGAACTTGGATCGCAATCTTACGGATCGGCCGCGTATTACAACGGACTTCCATGCGTCGCGATGGGAATCTCACGCAATACGGAAGCAAATGCTCTTGATACGATCAAAAAAGTCCGTGCGGAATTCGAGCGTCTGAAAAAAAACTTTCCCGATGGAATCGATTATCTCAGCGGATTCGATTCCACAACCTTTATCAAAATCTCGATTCGGGAAATTCTTCAGACTTTGATCGAAGCCCTGATCCTCGTCGTAATCGTTACCTGGCTCTTTCTTCAGGATTGGCGTGCGACCGTGATCCCCGCTTTGGCGATTCCCGTATCTCTGCTCGGAACCTTTCCGGTTATTTACGCTCTCGGATACAGTATTAACGTTTTAACCATGTTCGCACTGATCCTCGTGATCGGATCCCTGGTCGATGACGCAATCGTCGTTGTCGAAAATGTAATGACCGGAATCGATAACGGACTGACCTCCAAAGAAGCAACGTCCCAGGGGATGAAGCAGATCACCGGCGCGGTAATCGCAACGACTCTCGTCTCCTGCGCGATCTATGTTCCCATCGCGTTTTACGGCGGAATGGTCGGCGAAATTTATAAACAGTTCGCGGTTGTAATGAGCGTCTCTCTTTGCATCTCGACCGTTTGTGCCTTGACACTTTCGCCCGCTCTTTGTGTTCTTCTTTTACGCGGTAAAAACGAAAAAAGCCGGATCGATAAAATTCTTAACGGAATGTTCACTCCGATTTTCAAACCGTTCAATTATATTCTGGAACGAAGCCGAAAGAGCTATCTCTCCATTTGCGGACTTCTTGTTCGAAGAATCATCCTCCTTGTTCTGTTCTTCGCCGCGATTTTGTTCGCGAATGTTTTTCTGTATAATACAACCTTGTCTTCCTTTCTTCCATCGGAAGATAAAGGAGCACTTTTCTGTTCGATCGAACTTCCGCCCGGTGCGTCCTCTCCGCGCACCGACGCGGTGATCAAGCGGCTCGAAAAGAAATTTATCGGAATGAAAGGGATCAAATCCGTTCTCTCTATTGTCGGACAGTCAATGACCGGCGGACAGGGCGAAAATCAGGGAATGCTGATCATTCAGCTGACCGATTGGGATGATCGTAAAAGCAAGGATCTTCAGCTTTCCGCACTTCTTGCGAAAATTCAGAAACAGTGCAATGAAATCGGATGTGCCAGGATCATGTGTTTTACACCTCCGGCCATTATGGGCCTCGGCATTACAGGCGGACTTTCCTGTGTTCTCTGCGGATCAGGCGATGTTGACGCGGAAAAACTCGCTGCGGCGGGCCAGAAGTTCACTTCACAAATCCAGACCTCAGGTCAGTTTCCCGCCGCTCTCTTTGCGATGTGTCAATTCAATGCGTCGACTCCGCAGCTCGAACTGAAAATCGATCGGGAAAAGGCTGAGATGATGCAGATCACGGTTCAGGATATCTTCTCGACATTGCAGTCGAAGCTCGCTTCCTATTATGTCAACGATTTTAATCTTTACGGATACACCTTTCGAGTTCAGGTCCAGTCGGAAAAGGCTTATCGAAGCGTGGTCGAAGATATTCGGAATCTCTATGTGCCGAACCGATTCGGAAAAATGGTGCCGTTGACCGCGGTCGCGGAAGTCGTTCATACGGTCGGAGCGCCGCTGATTACCCGATTCAATCAGTTTATGTCCGCGGAGATCAATGTACAGCTGGCGCCGGGTGCAAGTTCCGGAGAGTATATGAACAAGCTGGAAAATCTCGATCTCGGCAAAGAGTATCATCTGGAATGGACGAATATGAGCTATCAGGAGAAGCAGAATCACGGCCAGATCCTCTCTCTGATCGCTTTGGCCATGATCTTCGGATATCTCTTTCTGGTCGCGCAGTATGAATCATGGACGATGCCGGTATCTGTAATGCTTTCGGTCGCAAGTGCTTCATTGGGCGCTTTGATCGGCATGCGTCTTTGGGGCCTTTCTCTTTCGATTTACGGACAGCTCGGCTTGGTTATGCTGATCGGACTTGCCGCGAAAAACGCGATTCTCATGGTCGAATTTTCCAAGATGGAACGGGAAAAGGGAGAAACGATCGCCAACGCGGCCATTCATGGCGCAGATGCCCGATTCCGTGCGGTTTTAATGACGGCTTGGTCGTTTGTATTAGGCGTTCTTCCCCTTGTTTTTGCCGAAGGAGCCGGCGCGAACAGCCGAATCGCGATCGGAGTTCCAACGTGCCTTGGCATGATCTTTGATATCGCTATCGGCCGATCACTGATCCCCGGTCTGTATAATGTTGTGGAGCATATCCGGGAATTTTTCTCAAGAAGCCTTTGCCAAAGAATGAAGGAAAAAGAAGAGGAGTTCAAAAACAATAACACAAGCTCGTAATGGAGAGCGAAGTGAAGGGAATTAGGGAACTTATAATTAGTGATTAGCGTTTAGTGATTAGTGGGGAACCAGCGGCGAAGCCGTATACGGAGGGCGGTCTTTCGGCCAAATACCAACAATCTGTTTTCGATATTGTGTCCGAATCCT
>JAUNSU010000012.1 GCA_030539035.1 Planctomycetia bacterium | reverse complement strand
GGCTGAGTAGCTCAGTTGGTTAGAGCGGCGGCTTCATAAGCCGTAGGTCACCGGTTCAAGTCCAGTCTCAGCCATTCTAAGGGTTTTTGGTGCTTTCCAAGAACCCTTTTTTTATAGATTTGCCGCAAATACCCTGGTTTTATATGAATTTATCTTTGGCTGCTGAATCAATTTCGCGGTCGAATAAATTAGGGATAATTCCATTGTATTGTCCGGTTTGTATTTATTCTTTGAGATTTCCCTTTTTTAGAAAGTTGAGATTCCATGCTGAAAGCGGTGTTTTTCGATTTCGACGGAACTCTTGGCGATACGCTTGCTCTTTGTGTTGAAGCATTTAAAAACGCGATCGAACCGCTGGTCGGGCGTTCCTTTACTGATCATGAAATTATCGATACTTTTGGTCCAAGCGAAGAAGGAACGATCCAAAATCTGGTTCCGGATCATCAGGAAGAGGGAATTGAAGAGTATCTTCGACAATATGAACTTTTGCATGAAAAATATTCCGCTCCTTTCCCCGGGATCAGGGAGATCCTCGATTTTTTAAAGAAAAAAGGGATTATTCTTGCAATCATTACAGGAAAAGGGAAAAAATCCTGTGATATTTCGGTAAACTACTATAAAATGAATGAGGTGTTCGATTGGATCGAAACCGGATCGCCCTTGGGGCCTTGTAAACCAAAGTGCATTCGAAATACACTGGACCATTTTCGGCTTTTGCCTTCGGAAGCGGTTTATGTTGGAGATTCGCCGAGCGATGTCCGCGCTTGTCGGGAAGTCCGTGTTCCCTGTATTGCCGCCGCCTGGGCTTCTTCTGCCGATCTGAATGCACTGAAAGAGCAAAATCCCGATTACCTTTGTAAAGATATCCCCGCTCTTCGTAAAGTTCTCCAGAATCTGATCGAACGAACAGAATAATCCGTTTGTTCCCGCGGGCAATTGTTCCGATATAAAATAGGAGTAAAATTATGATTTCTTCAAAAAATGAAAATGCTTTTAACGGAAAAAGACGAACTTTTTTAAAAAGTTCCTTGTTGCTGGGGGTGGCTTCCCTGCTGCCGGGAGCGGTTTTGTCCGGGGAAAAGAACAGTTCGCGGACGTCCTGTCCTTTTGTTCGAGTCGGAGGGCCAATTTTCAAAAAAGAAGAAGACCCCGAAATGTTTATGAAAGCGGCGCGTGATTTGAAATATCGGGCCGTTTATGTTCCCGGCTATCTTTCTCTCAATGATCTTGCCAATATTCGCAAATGGAGAGAGGCGGCCGAAAAATACGGACTGATCTTCGCGGAAGCCGGGATCTGGTGCAATCTGATGGATTCCAGTCCCGATCAAAGAAAGAGCAACTTCGATCAGGTCGTCGAAAGACTTGCTCTTGCCGATGAAATTGGCGCAAGATGCTGCGTCGATGTCGCCGGTAAATATCTTTCCGAGAAATCGGGCTGGCCGGTCGAAAAGAATCTGTCGAAAGAATTTTTTGATCTCTCCGTCGAAAACGCACGCAAAATCATTGATGCGGTAAAGCCCAAACGGACAAAATTCGCTTATGAAGCGATGGGATGGGCCATTCCTCATACTCCGGATTCCTACCTTCAGCTTCTTAAAGCGATTGGCCGCAAAGAATTCGGTGTTCATTTGGATATTTGCAACATGATCAACAGCCCGGAAAAATTTTGGAATTCCACCGCTCTGATTCGGGAATCGTTCGAAAAATTGGGACAATGGGTCGTTTCCTGTCATGCGAAAGATCTGCTCTGGAAACTGGAAATGAACATTCATTTTATCGAGTGTGTGATCGGACAGGGCAACGTTGATTACGCGGCTTATCTTAAATGTATCGCCGCTCTTCCCGGTGAAGTCCCTTTGATGATGGAACATCTCAAGAGCAGGGAGGAATATATTCAGTCCCGGGATCATATTTTCAAGGTTGCCGCCGCCAATGGGATCTCCTGTTCTGCAAAGGAATCAGAGAAAGATCCCGCTTAATTTCGCTCCGCAGTGAATACAGCATCCGCGATCCAGGCCGGACTGTTCCGTCTGATAATGATCGCGGGTAATAAGAGGTTTTTGACAAACTTCGCAATAAGTGGCCGATGTGTTCCGATCGGGAATGTTGCCGGTATAAACATGCTTTAAGCCCGCCGCTTTCGCGATTTTACACGCTTTCAGAAGTGTTTCCAGACGTGTTGCCGAATGATCCTGAAATTTCCAGGCGGGTCGAAATGCGCTGAAATGAAGGGGAGTCGCCGTTCCTGTATTCTCGGCGATCCAGTCGCATTCTTTTTTCAGATCGTCTTCAAAATCATTCTCCCCTTCAATAATCAGTGTTGTTAATTCCAGCCAGGTATCCGTTTCCTTTTTGATGTATTGAATGGTATCCAGAATCGCATCCAGTTTGGAATTGCAATTCTTTTCATAGAATCGGTTTGAAAACGCTTTCAGGTCGATATTGACCGCATCGATCAGTTGGTAAAATTCGGCGCGCGGTTCCGGATTCATATATCCGGCGGAGACGGCAACCGTTCGGATCCCGCGATCCCGGCATTCTTTGGCGGTATCAAGCGCGTATTCGAAAAATACGGTCGGTTCATTATAGGTAAAGGCAACACTTGGACAGGCGTAATGCTGCGCCGTTTGCGCGATATCGGCCGGAAGCGCGGATCGAAGTCCTTCTTGCCCGGAGGTCGACTTCGAAATCGACCAATTTTGGCAAAAAAGACAGCCCATATTGCAGCCGCGTGTTCCAAAAGAGAGAATTCGGCTTCCCGGCAAAAAATGATAAAGCGGTTTTTTTTCGATCGGATCAATCGCAAGTCCGGTCGTATATCCATAGGAGATCAGATGGATGTTCCCATTGACATTCTGCCGGACACGGCAGTATCCCTGTTTTCCTTCCGCAAGTTCACATTCACGCGGACAGATCAGGCATTGGGTGTTCCCCGATTCCAGATGTTTTTGATAAGTATTCATGATTTTTCCCATTTTTATCATTAGGAACATTGACAAATGCTCCCGTGTTTTGTATACCAATATAAGCGGCCGAAGATCCTCTTGTGCGGCCGCTGTCCGATAGAATTATACATCGGAGATATCCTTAAAAAAGTGAAGGGAACAAAAAAGGAGGACGAATTTTATGGAAAAAGTCAAAAAACCATCTGTTGCCGGCCGATTTTACACAAATAATCGCCCGGAGCTTGCTCGCCAACTCTCGGAATTCGAGCGGCTTTGCAAAAAAGATCGTGATGTTTCTTCGCGTCTTGTAATCGCTCCCCACGCCGGATACATCTATTCCGGGCAGCTGATGAGCGAAAGCATCGGATTTTTGCAGAAAGATGTGAAGAACATTTTCATTTTTGCCCCTTCCCACCACGCGGCGTTTATTGGCCTTGCCCTCTCCCATTATGATCGCTGGCAAACCCCGCTTGGCGAACTGGAATTGAATAAAGCGATCAATGAGGATCTTGAATCGAAGTTTTTCTGCCATTACCTCGACGATGCGTTCGAACAGGAACACGCTGTTGAAGTGGAAGTTCCCTTTATTCAGCATTATTTTCCGGAAGGTGTACGGATTATTCCGATTCTTGCCGGTCGGGCTGTCCCGCAAAAAATTATGGATATTATCGATCATTTTTACGACGATCCGCAGAACGCGTTTGTGATCTCATCCGATCTCAGCCATTTTCTCAACTCGGTTCAGGCGCGCCAAACGGATGAAGGAACGGCCTGTATGATCGAAGGAAAAGAGATCAGCCGCCTTCATCCGGATCAGGCGTGCGGTGCTCTCGGTATTGTGGGCGCGGTCCTCTTTGCCCGGAAAAGAAATTTTTCTTTTATTCGCGCCGGTATGTATAATTCCGGCGATATTACCGGAGACCGTTCCCGTGTGGTCGGATACGGAAGCTGGTTCCTTTATGAGCAGAGTAAAGAACATTTTCTGAAGGAGTATTATTCGGATCTGATTCGTGATTCTGTTCGAAAAGCGATCTCTTTCGGCTTAAAAGAACATTCGAAAATGAAAAGATCCGATCTGGAGAAGATCCCTCCCGTTCTGGAACAGCAGGGCGCCTGCTTTATTACCTTGGAAATCGAAGGGCGTTTGCGCGGATGTATTGGATCCATTATTGCCCGGCGCCCGCTCATCGATGATATTCTGGATCATTCATGGAATGCTGCTTTCTCCGACCCCCGGTTTGATCCTCTCTCGCAAAAGGAATTCGAAAAGATCTCGATTTCCATTTCCCTTTTGAGTCCGCCCATTCCTCTTCTGTTTAAATCGGAAGAGGAAATGAAAGATCAGATCCGTCCTTTTCGGGATGGACTCATTATCTCCGATGGATATCGGCAAGCCGTTTATCTTCCCTCCGTATGGGAACAGCTTCCCGACAAGGATCAGTTCCTGCGTAATCTGAAGATCAAGGCGGGAATGAGTCCCGACCATTTTTCAAAATCTTTCGAAGCACATGTTTTTACAACAGAATATATTACCGGCAAAGAAAAGGAATAAAGGTTTTTTATGGTACCTTTCGTTTTGTTTACCCTTCTTTTGGGCCCCTGGTCGATCACTTTTGATCCCGGGGATTCCACGTTGATCTTTAAACATCCCGATCAGCAGATTGCGATTCTCGGAAAACTCCATTTTCAGGGACCGGATCAGGAATACACCATTGTTCCTCCCAGAGACGGCGGCCCGAATCGCCTCGCGCTGATCGATTCCTTTAAGATCACAAAAGGATACATCTCTTTTCAGCAGAACGGCGATACGATTGAATTCCTGGTTCATCCCCACGCTCGGGATTTTGATGGGGTATTGACTTATGAAGCCCGGATCCAATTCGAACCGGATGCCTTTACTTGCCGGAAAAAAATCGAAAAAGGGGAACGGGTCGCCGCAATGGGGAACCTCGGAAGCGATTCCCTCCTGAACGATTCCCTCTTCTCCGCGGAAAAAGATCTCATGCTTCATTTCGACGCGGAAAAGCAATCTCTGAAAACCGAAGGAAACGGAAAATTCTCACTTCGGCTCCAGGGAACAGGCGAACAGACTTACGGGATCTCCTTGATCAAGGATTATTTCAAAAACAGACAAATCCCTTATTACGCGCCGATCAATCGCAAACGATGTCCTTCTCCTCCCACCGGGTGGATGTCCTGGAATATCTATTTCGATCAGGCCGGAGCGGAAGAAAATTTGGCGGAAGCCCGGTTGGGGAAAAAGTATTTTCAACCGTTCGGAATGGAATTCTGGTCCATTGAATCTTGGCAGGGAAATTCCGATAAATTACCTGTCTCCAAGTTTTCGAATTTGAATCTGGAAGTCAATGAACGGCAATTTCCGAAAGGGATGAAGCAGCTGGCCGACGACATTCGCGCTCTCGGATTTCGTCCGGGAATTTGGGTCGTTCCTTACGGAACAGGAAACAGGGAATTCTATGAAGCGCATAAAGACTGGTTTCTTCATACTCCCTCCGGAAAACCGCTGCAAACCTGGTCCGGAATCTATACACTCGATCCCTCCAATGAAGAAGCGCGGGCTCATACGCGCAAGGTTCTCCATACGGTTTCTCATGATTGGGGATATGAATTTTTCAAAATCGACGGAATGGGCTATTCCCGCCCTTATACTTCCGCCCAAGTCGAAATATCCGAAATCAGGGCCAAAATGCGGATTCCCAATGGTGTTAATCCTATCGATGAATTTGTTAAGGATCTTCGCAAAGCGATAGGGGAAGATCGCGTGTTTCTTGCTTGCGGAACGAGTATTACCGCTCCCGGCGTTGCGGTTTGCGATGCCTCAAGAATCGGCGCCGATATTGTATCGCCGAATCAGCCGGTGAAATGGGAAAATATTCTCCGGCAAGGACGGGAAACCCTGCGCCGCCTCTTTACCCACAATATCGTCCTTTACAATGATCCCGATACTCTCATGGTCAATACGGCCATCCCGATCGAAGAGGCGCAGACGACAACGACGATCGTCAGTTTGCCCGGACAAGTAATGTTTTCCGGCGATAAGCTCGCTGAACTTCCGCCCGACCGTATTCGCCTTGTTCAGCAAACACTTCCTGTTTGCAATATCCATCCCATGAACCTTTATCCTTATGCGTCCATGATCCCGATCTGGAATCTGCGTCTTCATAAACCGTTTATGGATTGGAATGTTGTTGCCCTGTTCAATTGGAGTGAAGAAAAGTCCAAAATGGAATGCTCTTTCGAAGAACTCGGACTCGATCCCAATGTCCGATATCTTGTTTACGAGTATTGGACAAAATCATTTGAAGGAATCTTCCAGAAAGATTTTGCGATGGAAGTTCCCGCGCATGGCGTTCGGCTTCTCGCGATTCATCCGCTTTCCGATCAGATTCAATTTTTGAGCAGCGACCGGCATATTGCCCAGGGTGCGGTTGATCTGATCGATTTGAAAATGAGTACGGGAGGAGGATCCGGAAAGATCAAATTGATCGGGAATTTTCCGACGACGATCCGATTTTATCTTCCGGATAAAGGCCGGAAATACGATCTGAAGATTTCCTCAAAAGAGGTTCAATCCAAAATAGTGCGGGAAGCAAACGATCAGGTTCTTGGAATTACCCTCCTTGCGCCGAAAACGGAAATCGTCGATTTCAGAATTGATGAGATCCGATAAACAGGAATGGGGAAGGGGAGCGCGGAATCTATTGTCCATTGGAACTGGCCAACGCTTCAACGTCCAGTCTTTCCGTATCCAGATAATAGGTTCCGCTGAGAAAACGTCCGATGGAGATGGTCGGAGCCCCGGGTCGTTCCTGTTTGAAAATACTGGCCGGAGATACGGAATCCCCCTTCATTTGGACCCGTCTCTTTAAATTGGAATAGACGACCGAAGATCCTCGTCCGACAATGGACGTGTATCGAAAAAGAACATTCCCCAGCGCACGAAGTTCGAAAGCTTCTTCCTGATCCGTTCCCGGCGAAAGAAGCATTTGAAGTTCATTGCAATCCACCGTAATCGCGTTGTCGGCAAAGGTCTCCGGCTTTTGTACGTCCAAATTGGTTTCCTGCTGATCCGTTTCACAGTATACAGTTTGAACGCGGCGCAGAACGGTCGCGTTTTTTTGAACGATATTGCCGGAAAGTGATTCCTGAAAGGTTAAATGCAGATGTCCCCATGCTTTTCGATCCTGGGAACGGAGATCCCCCAAAGGCGATTTCTTTTCCGGAGCAGATGCGTTCACCGGCTCTGCTTTTTTTGCAACTTCGTCGGGATTCTTCATCGTTGCCCGAATCCAGCCCGGTCCCTGCGCGGTAAAATCTTTCGTCGTATAATCCAGAATAAAGCTGTTGACCATCGCCTGATAGTTGGATGTTCGAATCCGCGCGTCCGGTCTGTTCGCGATCAGAAAAAGACCAAGCTGAACCGGACGAAGCGGTGTTCCGATGCATTCGATTACGGCGAGATCATTCAGCAGCGAAGAGGTTCCGTTCGGATTCTTTTCCATATCAAAAATGGAGACAGGCTCCTTGATCGAAAGACGGATCTCCGGACATTTTAAGGTGTGCGTCGAATGAGAGACAACAACATTCTCGGATTCGTTGGCCAAAAAACTGAGTGTTTGGCCGTTAAAGGTCATCTTCTGCGACCATACAACGTCCATCGGTCCGCTGAGATCAAAAGCCGAATTCGCGCTCTTTTTCGGTTCGATCATAAACGAAAGCCGGCCCGGCCCCAATACGGAAAAAGAATTGGACGCTCGGTTGATGTTGACATGGTACCCGGAAAGTTTAAGGCCCTTCCCGACAAAGACCGCATTGTTCCCCATAAGATCCAACGTTGTATTTTGAGAATCCGGTCCCTGTATGATCACTTGATCTCCCTGAATACGGACCGTTTCTTTTCGATCTTTTCGACTCAGTTCCTGAAAAAGGACATTCTGCCGGAACATGATCTGATCAACCTGAATATTTCCCGATTCCTGAAGAATCCAAAGATCCAGTTTTTGCGCGTTGACCGTATATTCGGTTTCCGTATTTCCGCCGAGCAGGGATTGTTTTCGTTTAAACAGCGGCGGATCGGCCGGAGCAGTACCCGATGCCGGAGCGGTTCCTGGAGAAGCGTCTGCTGTCCGATTTCCATTGACGGGAACCGTTGCCGCGCGAAAGCGAAGACTCATCTCCTCTTTGATGAACCCGCTTCCTCCTTCCGTTAATAATTTGATGTTGCCGCGAAATTGCGCGCTGTGCGGAGTAATGTTTTCAAATTGCCGGAAAAGATCTTTTTCTTGTTCTGCTGGAACACGATTCGGGGCTCCCTGAACAAAAGCAAGCCAAATATCGGCTTCTTCCGCCTGAACTCGGCCCACCTCATCGAATTGAAATTCCATTCCGCCTGTAAGGGCCATTCGAAGAAGAGAGCGATTGCTCGGTTCCGGCGAGATCCGTAATCCCTGTTTCCACTTTGCCTGCAAACGGTGCGATACTTTTCCCTGTTCAAAACGGGAATCAAGCGATCCGTTTTTTCCAGCAACAATCGTTCCGAATTGTCCGTCGGATCCAAATTCATATCGGATCCCTTCGGCAAAAACGGAAGTTCCCTGTCGGGTCAATCGGACCTTTTGCGATCCTTCGGCCGAGGTAATATAGATACTGGAATCGACAAGATCATAGACGATCTCGTCTCCTTCGGCATTAAAATCATATTGTGGGGCTTCGACCCGCGCCGGCTTTGCGGAAGATCGAACCGCTTTGAATTTGACCGGTGAAAGAAGTGCCAATCGTCCGGTCGGCTTCTTCTTCAACGATGCAAGGTAATCCTGATTCTTCTGATCAAAGAGAAGCCGTTCCATCTCCTGATCCATGAAATAGAGATAAAGATTTCGACAGGTCAATTTATCCTGTTTTTCATCCCGATTGAAAACGTGGACTTCGACATCTTCCATGAATCGGGCAACCCATCCCGCCTGATTTTCCGGATTCGGAACGACATACAATCCTTTTTGACAGGTAATGTCAACAATGGACCGATCTGCGGGAGAAGAATCTGATTTGCCCGGAGACGATGAATTCGGATCCGGCTTGCCGGAAGCTCTTTGAAAAACGTTCTGATCCAGGCCGAATTGTAAACGGTTTAATTGGGTAAGGACAAAGCGTTCGAGAGAGGCTCCGCCCGACAAATTTCCTTCTTCCTGAATTTTCTGGATGGGATTTCCCGCCGCGTTTTCCTTTGCAGGCGATGATCCGCCGAAAAAAGGAATGTTAATATCAATCGTTAATCCCTGTCCGTCTCCTTTGTATCCGGAAAAAAGAAAATCGACTTCGTTGTTCGCAAGGATCTGCTTCGTATTAAAGGAGATCCCGCGGGTCCTTAATAAAAAATCGTCTTCCGGGCCGGGCTGCGCCATTTGGGAATGAATGATCACTTGTCCGTCGATGCTCCCGTCTTCAAAAGATCCAAAATCAAGTCCATCTTCCAGCTTGACCGGCCGGGAAAAATTGAAGGTGGTTCTTCCTGTCGTTTCCACGATAATCGCTTGACGGTATCTTTCACTCTCCGGAAGGGAATCATTTCCCCCAAGAATGATAATATTACAGGAGTTCAGTATAATGGATCGTTGATCCTGCGCGATCACAATATCCTTGAAAAGCAAAAAGCCGTCCCGGGACTTGGAAAAGATCAGATTCGCGGTTTCACATCGCCAATCATTGGGTTCGGGAAACAGGGTCGGAAGAAGAGGAAGGACTTTTTTGACATTGAGCGGTTCCGGCGCCGATGAACCTTGAGTCGGATCCGGACCTTTGCCCGCAATTACAGGGATCATTTCTGCCTTATCATTAAAGACCATCATGGAAATAATGATTCGATAGACAAAGAAAACGATCAGTATAAACGCGAAACTCCATCCTGTGAGTTTGAGTTGCCTTCCAGACATCGCGATTCCTCAAATGATCATTGCTCGTTGATCAGCCGTCGGGAAAGAACGGCAAAACTTGCGGATAATTTTACATCTTCACAAATAATTTTAGAGGGAAGATCCAGCTTGCGGGGAGTATAGTTCCAAATGCCCCGTACTCCGATTTTTACAAGGCGCTCGGCGATCTCTTGGGCAGCTCCGGCGGGAACCGCAAGAATCCCGATCTCCGCTTTTTCCCGCTTCCCGATCTCTTCAAGCTGATCCAGATCGTAGACTTTGCAGTGCGGAAATTTCAGATCCTTTTTCTTCGGATCATTGTCGAATGCCGCCAGTATGTTTAGCCCATGTTCCACAAAACCGGGATAATTCAATACGGCGGTTCCAAGATTACCGACTCCGACAAGAAAGGCGTCCGTTTTTTTATCCCAGCCAAGAAAATGCTCAATCGCGGTGATCAATTCTTCGATCTGATACCCGATCTTCGGACGGCCCACGATTCCAGTGATTCCAAGATCTTTTCGAACTTGAACGCTTAATTGCCCAAATTCTTCCGCAATTCTTGTACAGGAGACGTAGACATCTCCATTATTTCGAATCCCTTTAAGAAATCGAAGATAAATCGGAAGACGTTGAATGCTTGGAACGGGTTGATTCATGTTTCTTTACCTTGCACAAGCGGATAATTGGATTAAGGGGATCTGTCCGGCTTTCAGAGCCCCCGGATTGGTGATTTGTAAAAAAGCGAAAGCCGGCGTATCTTTCCTTTACGATGATATAGACAAAAATTCCTTTCATCGAATTTTCCATTATATCACAGATATTAAATTATAGTATCCCCTAAATAAAAATGCAATAGAATAATTTAGGCAAAATATATGCAATAGGACATAATTTAGCGATTTTTCTCCATTTTTATAAACTCTTTCTGTTCCCGTTTGTTCTTGTTTTTACGTGTTTTTCTCAAAAGGATTATGGGATGATTTATTTTCCGTTCATTTTTCAATAGTTGAAATTTTTTTGGGATTTTTTCTTTTCCCTTGACATTTTTTTAAAATTTCTTATCATAAAGGAAGAATTTATCATCGATTTCGGGGAAGAAATCTTTATAAATTCATTTTTTGGACAAATATTGTCCGGGTCAATTCGATTTTGCAAACGATTTTAAGCTGAAAAAAGTTCTTTTGCCCTGAAATCGCTCAGAAAGGAAAAAATGAAATTAACTTCAGTCTTTACAAAAGCGTTGATTTTTGCGGCGGATCTTCATAAGGATCAGTACCGCAAAGGGGAACCGATTCCCTATCTTTCTCATCTTTTGCGCGTATCGGGCAATGCGATCGAATTCGGCGCGGATGAAGAGACCGCCATTGCCGCCCTTCTTCATGATGCCGTTGAAGATCAGGGTGGAATGAAAACCGCGGACCGGATCCGTTCCGAATTCGGAGATCGCGTTTGCGATCTTGTCCTCGCCTGTTCCGACAGTACAACAGCAAAAGAAGAGGAAAAACTTCCCTGGAAAGATCGAAAAGAAGATTATATCCGCCGAATGAAAACAGAAAGTCCGGACGCCCAGCTGATCAGTGCTTGCGATAAATTGGATAATCTCACCTGTACCGCACGCGGATTTCGAAAGTCCGGGATCGATCATTTCGCAAGATTCTACGGTGCCCGGGAAGGAAAAAGTCCGCAGCATGGACGCCAAAATCTCGCCTGGTATTACCGCGAACTGATCGCTATTTTTAGAATTCATTATCCCGATATCGCCGCCGAACTCGATCGGCTCTGGGAAGAGACCTTTCTCGATGAAGAAAAATGATTGATCATGTCCTCACCTGTTCCTTGCCTGATCGGACTGGGCTCGAATCTCATGGATTCCCGAAAGATCCTTCATTCGGCGGCAAATGATTTATTTCATTCCGACCGGATCGAAGGAATTCGTATGAGTTCACTTTGGGAAACCGATCCTGTTGGAGGACCGGAAGGACAGCCCCGCTTTTTGAACGCCGCCGCTCTCCTGAAAACCGATCTCGATCCTTTTGAACTTCTGGATCTTTTGCATCGGCTGGAAAATCGCCGGCACCGGACCCGTTCTGTGCATTGGGGGCCCCGGACATTGGATCTTGATCTTCTGATCCATGGTGATCAAATCGTTCGGACCGATTCGCTGATCGTTCCTCATCCCCGACTTTACTGGCGATCATTCGCGCTTCTTCCCGCCGCGGAAATCGCTCCGGAAATGATCATTCCGACCACCGGCCTGTCGGTTCAAAATACTTTGCGTCTCTTATTCTGGAATACGGATCTCGCTGTTCGTACGATTCTTCTTTCCGATTTCTGATTCCTTTTCCATTATTACAGATCTGCTCTGCGGAATTTATCTTTTTGCCGGATCTTGATTTTCTTCTTTCAACAATTTATAATATCTTCTTGTCCAGTTGAATGATCAAGTCGGGCTTTACGATCAGGAAAGTCCGCAAAAAATTTTACGAAGAAAATAATGAGGAGGATCGGATGAAAAAATGGACTCGGCGGGAATTATTGGGCCGGACTTTTGCGGCGGGAAGCCTCTTTGCGCTGGCCCCGATGCTTGTTCCCCGCAATGTCGTCGCGGGATCAGGACAAACACCTCCCAGTGAAAAGATCACTCTTGCGGGAATCGGTGTCGGCGGAATTGGAAAACCGCAATTAAAAGCGGCAACAGAGGCGGGTTTTCAAGTGGCTGCTCTTTGCGATGTCGATTTTCGATATGCGCAGGGAACATTTAAACAGTATCCTCAGGCCCGTTTATACCGCGATTTTCGGGAACTGCTCTCCGCCGAGGGCGATAAAATCGACGCCGTCTACTGCGGTACCCCGGATCATACTCACGCGATCATCTCCTTGGCCGCGCTCCGGGCAAAAAAACATCTTTGCTGCGTTAAGCCGTTGACAAGAACGATCGAGGAATGCCGGGCCGTTGCGAAAGAAGCCAAAAAAGCGGGGACCGCAACCCAGGTAACCATGCAGCCGAACACCAGTGATCAGGCTTGCCGAATCATGGAACTGATCAAGGCGGGCGCGATCGGTGATGTGCGCGAAGTTCACGCATGGTCCGCGCGGCCGGTTTGGCCTCAGGGAATGATCGATTGGCCGTCGTTTACAAGTCCGGTCCCCAAAGATCTCGATTGGAAAGCCTGGTTGGGACCCGCCGAACTCCGTCCTTTTGCCGATCAATGGCCGGAAGGAAGTCCTTTCCCCGATATCTGCTGCGCGTCCTGGGGAAAAAGGGCCGTCTATCATCCGTTCAGCTTCCGCGGATGGACCGCGTTCGGAACAGGATCTCTCGGCGATATGGGCTGCCATCGGGCCAATCTTCCTTACCGCCTGTTCAAATGGAAATATCCGACCCGAATTACGGCTTCCAGTACACGGATGTATAAGGTTGCTTATCCGCTTGCCTGTTCTGTTGCCTATGATTATCCGGCGAATGATGAGTTTTCCGCGATTCGAATGGTCTGGTATGATGGCGGTCTTCGTCCTCCCGTTCCGAAAGAGATGGGCAGTGTTCATCTCCCGGCCGAAGGCGTTCTGTATGTCGGATCAAAAGGATCCATGCTCAACGACCAAATTCTGGATCCGGACCGCGCCGCCAAGTTCAAGGATCTTCCCCGAACGATCCCGCGCCGCGGCGGTATCTTTCCCGAATGGCTCGAAGCCTGCAAAGGCGGAGAACCTGCAAGCGCGAATTTCGATTACGCCGTTCCGGTTACCGAGTTCGTTCTCCTCGGAAATCTCGTTCTGCAAACGGGCAAACCGGTTGAATTCGATCCGGTTTCCCTCAAGATCAGGAATAATCCCGAAGCGGAAGCCCTGATCGCGCAGCCGTATAAAAACGGATGGTCCCTGAAGTGATTTTTTATGTTCTTTCCCTTTAAAGAAAATATCAAAAACAAGGAAATATCAAAATGAAAAAATTTGCGGCAATGTTGTTTTTCTTCCTGCTCTTTCTTCTCCCTTCCCTGGTGAAAGCGGAAGATCCCGGATTTACTCCCCTGTTCAATGGAAAAGATCTCTCCGGCTGGGTCGGCGCGGTCAAATTGTACGAAGTCCTTCCCGACGGTGTTCTTTCCTTTGTCGAAGGGAAGAAAAATTACGGAAATCTGATGTACAATAAAAAGTTTTCCGACTTTATCCTCCGCTTCGAGTTTAAACTTGTCCCGAACGGCAATAATGGACTCGGAATTCGGGCAACCGCGATCGATAAAGATGCCGCGTATGAAGGAATGGAACTTCAAATACTGGACGATACCGGTGATCTGAAGCAGCATCTGAAGCCTTATCAGTATCATGGAAGCATCTACGGTGCGGTCGCCGCGAAAAAAGGATTTCTCAAGCCCGTTGGTGAATGGAATGCTCAGGAAGTGCAAGCGGTCGGATCAAAGATCAAAGTGATCTTGAACGGAACGGTGATTCTGGATACCGATATCGCGGGGATCACAACGACTCCGGACGGAAAAGATCATCCCGGACTTCACAACAAGGAAGGATACATCGGTTTCCTGGGACATACAATGCCGGTCCAGTTCCGCAATATCCGGATCAAAGAACTGAAATAGTTCGATATCGATGAAGGAGAACACGGCCCGAATCGATTATTCGCATGTTCTCAACTTCACGAATCTTCTTTTAACAGTTCTCCTGAATCGGGAACGAGATTCCGGACAATAAAAGCGGACCCTGGATATTTTTGATCCAGATTCCGCTTTTTTTCGTGTGCGGTTTCTTCATCCGGACAAAGAGCGAAGAGCGCCGATCCGCTTCCGCTCATGAGGATCTGTTCGATTTTCGGGCCGCGAAGAATATCCTTGAAATCGCGGAGATCCGGATAAAGAATTTCGGCGGCCTTTTCCAGCCGATTGAACAGACCTCCCCGCATCAGCAGGGAAGGATCATTAAGAATTGCCTGCACCGATCGCCGATCGGAGGACGGCAACTGATCGGAAAGATCGTAAACCTCTCTGGTCGAAAGTCCCCGGGGCGGTTTAAAAAGAAGAAGGATCATTTTCGGAGCGGCAAAGGGAGAAAGGATCTCGCCTCTTCCCCGGCATAAGACCGGTCCGGACGCAAAGAAAAGAGGAATATCCGATCCGAGCCGGGCCCCCAGCTTGATCAGATCCTTTTGATTAAGATCCAGCTTCCAGATCCTGTTCAGAGCGAACAGGACCGCGGCGGCATCGCTGGATCCTCCTCCCAATCCGGCTTCAACGGGGATCCGTTTATTAAGTGTGATCGCAAGATCGGAAAGATCGGATCGCCCTGATTCTGATCGCAGAAGATTCGCCGCCTTTACGATCAGATTTCTTTCATCCGCCGGCAGCGATCCGGTTGGATCCTCCGCAATTCGGAGCGTGATCTTGCCCGATCGGGATTCCCGCGGATCCAGAATCAGTTCATCGTAAAGATCAATGGGAGCAATGATCGACTCGATTTCATGAAAACCGCCGGACCGTTTTCCGAGGATCTCGAAATAGAGATTGATCTTTGCCGGTGTTTTGATTCGATATTGACCGTTCTTTTCTGAAAAAAGGAAGAGCGGTTTCATGAATTGGCCCGTGTCCATTCCTGTCGGATAAACTGAAGACCGGAACTTGCGAGATCTTCTTCGGTCGTATACATCTTGCGCCAAATTCGGGTCGCCGCCGCGAGATTCGGCAAGGAGGATCCAAATGCTTCGATCACCATAGGACCGTTGTACTTGATTTCGGCCAATGTATCGAACGCGGTTTTCCAATTGACTTGTCCTGCGCCCGGCGTACTTCGGTCGTTTTCCGAGATATGAACATGGATCAGTTCGGCGGCCGCGGAGCGAATGGCATCCTGAACCGATTTTTCTTCAATGTGAGCATGAAAGGTATCGAACATCAGTTTGCAATAAGGATGATCGACCGCCTTTACGAATCGAAGTCCCTGCTCCATGCAGTTGATAAAATAGGATTCAAAGCGATTGACCGCTTCGATCGCGAATTTAACCTGAACGGAAGCGGCGTGCTCGGCGGCGATCCGCATGGACTCAACGGCCCGTCCGAATTCCAGATCGGAGGGACCGGATCCGGTAAAGGATCCGAGAGGACTGCAAAGCGGCCCCAACAGAGTTGTACAGCCTAAAATCGCGGCGCGGTCCAGCCGGTATTTCAAGGCGTCGATTCCCTGTTGGCGAATTCGGGGATCATCCGACAAGAGATTTTCCTCTTCCGAACAGGTCGTACAGGAAGTTCGGAGAAGACCGTTCGCGTCAAGTTCGGCGGCAAGAGCTTTGGCCGTCTTTTCCGAAAGAGTATAAATGGGAAGCTCGATCAGATCGAAGCCCAGTTCCCGTACTTTCGCAAACAGCGGAATCGTTGCTTCACCAATCGAATCCGTCCATAAAAGCGCGTTAATTCCAATTTTGATCATCATAAAATCCTCTGTTAAATATCATTTCAGGAAATTCAATATTGAGATTGCCGTTTGAGTCATTTTTTTTGATGAATTAGGCATTTAGGGAGTGCTCTTTTCTAAAAAACAGAAGTTTTCCAGGAAAGATATTCGCATTATACACCAAACAAGTACAATATGCAACAAAGGAGTATTCTGATTTTAAAAGAGTACGTTTACCGCAAGGAGGGCGGGATCACTAATTTTTCTGGAATTATTGACAAGGAACGTATAATATGATATAAACACTTGAAGTTGTTCCTTGCCGCTCTTTGCTTTTTGCTTGAAAAAGCGGTAAATCGCGTATTATTCCTTTGGAGAATTCCCATGATATCCATAAAAAGTATGATGATCTTCAACAGAAATTTTCTTTTGTTTGTTCTTCTCTTTTCGTGTTTATTTTCCGGTTCTTACGGAAATTGCAAAGAAACGGCGGCGGATCTCCTTCGGGAAGAGGGAATTGATCAGATCCTTTTTGTGAAAAGATCGACCTTTCAGTCGACGCATTATTATTCCGATTTCATCGACGGGCCGGTCTTTTTCGGGACCGATCTTTCTGTTCTGGATCTGAAAACAGGGAAAGTTCGTTCTCTGATCCCGGAACTGAAAAACGGAATCGTCAATCGGTGCGATCTCTCCTTCGATGGAAAAAAAGTCGTTTTCGATTACAAAAAAGCGCCGGGCGAAGGTTTTCGGATCTGGGAAGTCGGAATCGACGGATCCGGTCTTCGGCAGCTCACCTTTCCTCCCGCCGATGAACAGGATCGCATTAAACGATATAAAATGGATTGGCGCAAGTATTACATGCACCATACAGATGATCTTCACCCCTGCTGGCTTCCCGATGGGGGAATCGCTTTCGTATCGACCCGATGTGAACACAGCGTTCTTTGCGATGGATCCGATTATTTGACGACCACGGTTCTTTATCGAATGGACAAGGACGGAAAGAATATCGAAAAACTCTCGGAGAACGCATTGAGTGAAGCGACTCCCTCCATTTCCGAAGACGGTCGAATCGTTTACACACGCTGGGAATATGTCGATAATGGCGCGGTCAGCAATAAAGGACTTTGGCTTGTCCGGCCCGACGGAACCGGATCCGAAGAGCTTTATGGAGCCAATATCGAATATCCGCCGGTCCATTACGCCCCGCGCGCGGTTCCCGGCACCAATCATCTGTTTGTTTGTGTCGGAACGCCCCATATGCCGCTCCCGGTCGGACCGATCATTCTCATCGACAGTCGAAAGAATCGGCGAACCGGTGATCCGATGCGGTATATTACCCCGGAAGTGGAAGTCCGCCATCAATGGGGCTGGGATAATTTCCCCAACGACAAGATCAAGCCGATCCAGGCTCCTTATACGGATCATCCTCCCTTCCATACGGATTATCAGTGGGATGGAAACGGAAATACGAAGAAGGGTCCGCTTTTCGCCGATCCTTGGCCGATCAGCTCCGATCTTTTTCTCGTTTCTTATAATCCGGATCAGCTGTGGAATGAAAAGAACGCGTATTCCCTCTATTTGATCGACGGAAACGGAATGCGTCTTCCGGTCTATCGGGACGCGGAGATCTCCTGCTGGGATCCGATTCCGATTCTTGAACGTCCGCTTCCGCCGATCATTCGGGGAACAATCGATCCGGAGCTTGCCAAAAAGGATCTTGCCCAAGTGATCATTACGAACGTTTATCAGGGACTTGACGGGGTCAAGGAGGGAACGATCAAGTATATTCGGGTCAATGAGCATGTTGCACGTCCATGGTCCGCCCGTCGATGGTGGTCCGCTTTGGATCCGAAAAAGAAGAATTACGATGATTTCGATCAGCAGCATTCCATGATCTCAAAGAAAACGCACCTTGGATTGAAAGTGCAGCATGGGATCGTTCCGGTGGAAAAGGACGGGAGTGCCAACTTTTACGTGAAGGCGGATCGGAACATCTTCTTCCAGGTTCTTGACGAGAATTATATGGAAGTTCAGCGGGAACGGACCTTTACGAACTTCCGTCCGGGCGAGATCCGATCGTGTATCGGGTGCCATGAAACGGCCGCGGACGCCTCTTCGGCGGTTAAGCGCAAATATCAGTATCCTTTGGCGATGAAAAAATCGCCGGGATTTCCCGGTCCCCAGCCGGGCGAGACCGCAGGGGAGAAAACGCTCCATTATCCCGCCGATGTTCAGCCTGTTCTGGATAAATATTGCATTCAGTGCCATTCGGGCCCGGATCCGCGCGGCGGACTTAATCTTACCGGAGAACCGACCGAACGTTTTACCCGATCTTATGAAGAACTGATCGACCGGAAAGTCTTCCCGATTATCGGGGAAAATCATCCGAAGATGGGGAACAATCATTATCTTCCCCCTTATACTCTCGGGTCGCACGCGAGTTCCCTGATCAAGCGGATCATGGATCCGAAAAGCCCCTGCTTTGTCAAGATGTCCCTGGAAGACCGGATCCGTTTGACGACCTGGGTCGATGGGAACGGACAGTTTTACGGGACCTATTACGGACCGAAATCCCTTTATTACAAGGATCGGCCCGGTTTTCGGCATGTTCCGAATTTTGAAGAAACCCAAACGGATACTCCGCCGGATGGATTTTGGACGATCCCGGATGGGAAAAGTCCTGAAAATGCCGGAAATTCCAAAAAATAAAGAGATCTGTTCTGGAAGAAAAGGAATTTTTTGGTAAAATCCTGTGTGTTCGGAATTTTTATGAAAGAACGACAAATTATCTCGGATACAAAATTATTAACGATTTCAGAGGAAAAAAATGCGAAATGAACGGCGATTTCCCCTCCCTTCATCTCTTTTGTTGGGAATCATTTTTGGATGGTGCCTTGTTTTTACTGCCGGATGCTATCAGAAAGCGGCGCCGCCGAAGGTGCGGGAAGCCGTTCCGGTTCGAACGGACAAAGTTGTAAAAGAAGATATTCAGCTTTTCTACTACTTTACGGGCAAAACCCATGTGGAGCCGATCAATATCGTTCCGCGAATTCGGGGGTATCTGGAAGAAATCCATTTTCAGTCCGGGTTTATCGTGGAAAAAGATGATGTTCTGTTCAAGATCGAACAGTTCGACTACATTAACGATGTCGCAATGGCCAAAGCCAAGCTGGAAGTCGCTATTGCGGATGCCGCGCGCTGCAAAGCGGATTATGATCGGGAAACCGAATTGGGGAAACAGGGACAGGGCTTTACCACCCAGGCTTCCATCGATCGGACAAAAGCCCTTTGGGAAGAGGCCAAAGGAAAGATCGGAATCGCCAAAGCGGATCTCGCGGAAGCCGAAAAACAGCTTGAACGAACCGTGATCAAAGCCCCGTATAAAGGAAAGATCAGTCGAAATCTGATCGAAAAAGGAAATCTTGTCGATGGAACGTCCGGATCACCGCCCGTATTGGCGACCTTGATGGCGATGGATCCCATGTATGTCTATTTTCAAATCACCGATGCCGAATTCAA
The DNA here is from genome assembly GCA_030539035.1 of Planctomycetia bacterium. Lineage (GTDB taxonomy): Bacteria > Planctomycetota > Planctomycetia > Pirellulales > Thermoguttaceae > JAUNBG01. Next base: position 37,971 of record JAUNSU010000012.1, on the reverse strand, counting down.
TTCTTTGATGCGCTCGATTCGGACCGCGATCGGCGAAGCCGCTTTGAAGGCGCCGGAGAATAAAAATCTCGCCCTGATGGAAATTGCGAAAAAAATGAATCTCGACAAGTTGACCCATTTTGAAATGCAGCTCTCCGGAGAAAAAGATCCCAAGCATTATCCGTATCGCGGTTTTATCGACTACAACGACAATATCATCGATATCTCCACGGGAACCAATATGATTCGCGGACGGCTTGTCAATACAAACTATGAGATCTTTTCCGGGAATATCTGCAAGGTCCGGATCAACGGCGAGTTTATTAAAGACGGAATCGCGATTACCGAAAAAGCTCTTTGCTATGATTTAAGCGAGATCTATGTCTGGGCCCTTGATGAGAAGGGAAAACCGCAAAAACGGACCGTGATTACCGGATCGCAAACGGAAGACGGACGCCGTGTGATCAAGTCCGGCCTGAAAGACGGAGATACCATTATTATCGACGGAGTTCAAAAGGTCCGGCCGGGCTGCGATATCAAGATCCTTCCTCCGGATCCTGTTGAACCGCAATCGGATCATAATGGAACGACGTCCGTCTCCGGGGAAAAATCCTCGGGCAAGGATCTCGCGGCAGTAAAAGGGATAAAGCCCGAAAACGCTCCTTCGGATCCTGTAAAGGCGAATCCTCCGAAAACAGAGAACGCGAAGCCGGATCAGCCGAAAAGCGCACCGGCGCCCGCTGATGCAGCCAAGTCCAATGCGCTCAAACCTGATCCATCAAAGGCGGCGAAATAATCATCTCTGAAAGATCATTCGGCGGATTGGTCCGAAATCTTCTTTCAAGAGATTGATCGGAACGGATGCAAAAGAAATAAAAATTTGAAATAAAAGGAAAGAGCGGAAGAAACGATGTTTTCCAACTTTTTTATAGAACGGCCGATTTTTTCCTGTGTGATCTCTCTGATCATACTTTTGGCGGGCGCGGTTACCTACACAAAATTGCCGGTGGCCCAATTTCCCGATATTGTCCCTCCTGTTGTCAATGTATCCGCGTCTTATTCCGGCGCCGATCCGCAAACGATCGCGGAAACGGTCGCCATTCCGATTGAGCAGCAGGTCAACGGCGTTGATAATATGATCTATATGTCCTCGACATGCAGCAGCGACGGATCTTACTCTTTAAACGTCTATTTTGAGGTGGGAACGGATCCCGACATGGCGACCGTTCTCGTTCAGAACCGGGTCTCTCTCGCGGAACCGTCTGTTCCGGAAGAAGTCCGCCGATTGGGGATCAATACGAAAAAGCAGTCAACCAACATGCTGGGCCTTTACTGCCTCCGGTCGAAGGACGATTCGAAATCGGATCTTTATCTCGGGAACTACATGGCAATCTTTCTCAAAGATCAGCTTGCCCGTGTTCATGGAGTGGGAAGCGCTTCCTTGATGGACGCAAAAGATTACTCCATGCGGATTTGGCTCGATCCGACCGTTCTTGCGGAACGGAATATCTCTGTCCAGGAAGTATCGTCGATCATCGCGGAACAGAATGTTCAGGTCGCTTCCGGAAGCATCGGCGCCCAGCCGGTCCCGAAAGGACAGATGATCACGCTTACCATTTTGACCCAGGGGCGATTGGCCAACGTGGAACAATTCGAAGAACTGGTCGTCCGAACCGATTCCGAAGGACGTGTTCTGAAATTGAAAGATATCGCAAAGATCGAACTCGGTAAATACACTTATAATAAGTATTCGACCTATAATGGAAAACCTGCGTCGACTCTTGCCGTTTATCAAACGCCGGGAGCGAACGCGATTGATGTCCGGAACCGCGTCGAAAAGAAGATCGAAGAACTGCGTCCGATGCTCGAAGAAAACGGACTGGAGATCGTTTGCGGATACGATTCCACCGTCTTTATTACCGAATCCATCGCGGAAGTGAAAGAAACGCTTTATATCGCGATTATCCTTGTGATCGGGGTCGTTTACATCTTCCTTCAGGATTGGCGCGCCGCTTTGATTCCGACTCTTACCATTCCGGTTTCCTTGGTCGGATGTTTCTTCCTGATGCTTTTATTCGGGTTTTCGTTGAATACATTAACGATGTTCGGACTGGTTCTCGTGATCGGGATCGTTGTGGACGATGCGATCGTGGTTGTCGAGAACACCCAGCGGATTTTGAATGAGAATCCGTCCATTGATCCGAAGGAAGCGGCGAAAATGTCGATGGTTCAGGTTTCCGGCCCGATCGTTGGAACAACCTGCGTCTTGTGCGCCGTTTTCATTCCGACGACTTTTATTTCCGGAATGGTCGGCCAGCTTTATACTCAGTTCGCTCTTACCATTGTCAGTTCGGTCTTTATTTCCGCACTGAACGCGTTGACCTTTTCTCCGGCGCTTTGCGCTCTTTTCCTTCGTCCGGAAAAGGAACGGAAGAACTTCTTTTTCCGTTTGTTCAATTACTGCTTTAACAAGTTCGCCTGGATGTATGAAGGGGTGCTCGGAAAGTTCGTGCGTGTTCCGCTTCTCATGCTGGTTCTCTGGTTCGGATTGGTTGCCGCTCTCTATTGGGGAATGTCCGTAATGCCGACCGGATTTATTCCGAATGAAGATCAGGGCGTTCTCTTTATCGACGTGCGTCTTCCCGACGGATCTTCCATGGAGCGAACTCTTGCCGTAAGGGACAAGATCCAGAAGATCGTGGACAAAACGCCGGGCAAATCCATGTCGATCATGCTCGCGGGATACTCCATGCTCGATTCCAGTTCCGCGGAAAATGTAATGCTCGGTGTTGTTCGTCTGGAAGAATGGAAAGATCGCGGTAAAGAAGAAAACGCTTTTGTCCTTCAGCAAAAACTGATGGGAGAACTGAACGCGGCGATTCCGGAAGCCCGGATCCTGGTCTTTTCTCCTCCTCCGATCTCCGGAATCGGAACCTCCGGCGGATTGGAATGTCAATTGCTCGACATGCGCGGAAGCGGAAATGTTGCCCTTTACAACGCGGCCCAAAATCTTCAGGAGGCGGGTCTGGAATCCGGCGATTTCTACAATTTGACCTCAACTTTCCAGCCGACAGTTCCGCAGATCTATCTCGATATTGATCGTGAAAAAGCCAAAAAAATGGGATTGAGCCTGAGCGAAATTTTCGCTTCTCTTCAAACCTATCTCGGAACAAATTACGTAAACGACTTCAACCGGTTCGAACGGATCTTTCATGTTGTTCTGCAAGCGGACGGATCTTTTCGAAAGAATTTTCAGCAGATCCTTTCCCTTCCGCTGATGAATCAGGATGGGGTTAAGCTCCCCTTGAAAAGCGTTGCGGCGTTCCGGCATATTGTTGCCCCGCAATACATCAGCCGATTCAATATGAGTCAATCGACCATGATTACGATTACTCTCGCGTCGGGCCAAAGTACCGGTACCGGGATCAAAAAGATCGAAGAGCTTTCGAAAGATCTTCCGGAAGGCTTTGGCGTCGATTGGAGCGGAATGTCTTTTCAGGAAAAACAGGTCGGATCAACCGTGATCGTGGTCTTTGTCCTTGCGATGATCTTCGGTTTTCTGTCGCTGGCCGCGCTGTATGAAAGCTGGTCGGCTCCTGTAATTATTATGATGGCTGTTCCGTTGGGTGTATCCGGGGCTGTTCTCGCTGTCGCCTGCCGCGCAATGGATATCAATATCTATACGCAAATCGGATTGATTCTGATGGTGGGACTTTCCGCGAAGAATGCGATTCTGATTACGGAATACGCTCGCGATAATCATTTGAAAGAAGGGAAGGGGATCGTTCAGTCTGCCCTCGATGCCGGCCGATTGCGTCTTCGCCCGATCATGATGACCTCGTTCGCCTTTATTCTCGGCGTTGTTCCTTTGGCGATTGCTTCCGGAGCGGGCGCAAACAGTCGGCAAGCGATTGGAACGGCCGTTTGCGGCGGAATGCTCGAAGAAACCATGATCGGGATCCTGGTAACCCCGGTCCTCTTTATTCTGTTAACCGGATTCGCGGAAGCCGGGATGAAAGTTTACCATCGACTCCTTGGACAAAAAGAAAAGGAAAATTAAATATGAGTTCATTATTAAAGGAATGGCTGTCGGCCGGTCCCCTTATCACCGACGGCGGCTGGGGAACCCAACTTCAGGTTCGCGGACTTCCCCTGGGATCCCATCCTGATCTTTGGAACCTGGATGAGCCGGAGAAAGTCGAATCGGTTGCTTCCGCTTATGTCGACGCGGGAAGTGATATCATTTTATCGAATACTTTCGGATCGAGCCGAATTCTTTTGGCGCGGCATGGAGCCGGAGAAAAAGCCTATGAGATCAGCCGGGCCGGAGCCGCGATTTCAAAGAAAGCCGCTCTTGCCTGTTCCGATCGAACGGTGCGCGTCTTCGCGTCGATGGGGCCGTCCGGGGTGATCCTGATGATGGGCGAAGTATCGAAAGAAGAATTGTTCGACGCTTTTGTTGAACAGGCGACGGGCCTGAAAGACGGCGGCGCCGATGCGGTCGTTGTGGAAACGATGAGTGATCCGAATGAAGCGGAACTTGCGGTAAAAGCGGCCAAACAGCTCGGATTTCCGGTCGTTGCCAGCTTTACCTTTGATTCCGGTAAGAACAAGGATCGAACCATGATGGGGACAACGGTGGAAGATGTTCTTGCCCGAATGGCCGATGCGGGAGCCGATGCGGTCGGATCCAATTGCGGACAGGGAATCGACGGTTTTATTCCGATCTGCCGCCGGATGAGGGCCGCAACCGATCTTCCGATCTGGATGAAAGGAAATGCCGGACTTCCGGAAATGGTGGATGGAAAAACGATTTACCGTCAAACGCCGGAAGTTTTTGCAGAGAAAGCGATGATTTTACGAGAGGAAGGGGCGAATTTTATCGGCGGCTGCTGCGGAACGACCCCGGATTATATTCGTGCGATCAGAAAAATCTTCGAAAAATAGGACTTTCCCCCTTGATGAGAAGGAAAAGTCTGATAAAATGTCCTGATGTTGGAACTAACCAGCGGGCGTAGCTCAGTTGGCAGAGCACAACGTTGCCAACGTTGTTGTCGGGGGTTCGAACCCCCTCGCCCGCTCTTTATTTTTTGGAGGCAGTCCTTAGCGGTTTTCCAGAGCATAGGTTTCGTGAGAGGCAGTTTGTTCAAGAATATCGGACTTCCCCTTATTTTTCAAGGTGAGGCGGTGTTTTTTGCCGGTTCGATTAGAGCCGGGGTTCTCTATTTTGCCGCCTTATACTCTCCTTTCTCCGGATCCATCCGTGATCTCTGTCTGTTTGTTTGTTCTAAAAATTCCAGGTAAAGGTCCAGGTAAATTTTCATGGCTGATATTGAAAAAAACGTCGAAGCCGGTGCGGCGCAGGACGGAGAAAAAAAGAAACTCAATTACGAAGTTGAGATCAAGGAAGTGAGTTCTTGCGAACGGCATATCAAGGTAACCATTCCTGAAGAGGAGATCAAGAGATACAAAGACGATCAATACGCCGAATTCGGAAAAACGGCCCAGGTTCCCGGGTTTCGAGCCGGAAAAGCGCCCCGTAAACTCGTCGAAAAAAAGTTTAAAAAGGATGTTGAAGAAAGAGTGAAAAGCAATCTGCTTCTCGACAGCCTTACCCTGATCAACGACAGCGATGATTTCACCCCGATCAGTGAACCGGATGTCAATTTCGATGCTCTTGTGCTCAGCGATTCCGGGCCTTTCATCTACGAATACGATATCGAAATTCGCCCGAATTTTGAACTTCCTGTTTGGAAGGGACTTCACTTCAAAACCGTTGTCCGTGAATTCACCGATGAAGATGTCGATAAAGCGCTCGTGAGTATTCAGGAAAGAAATGTTTCCCTTGTTGATTCCGATGAACCGGCCAAGTCGGGGGATTATATCACCGCCGAACTTACTTTCAAAGACGGCGACAATGTGCTCTCCAAGTCGGAAAACGAAGTGATTCGAATTCGTCCTGTCCTTACTTTCAACGACAGCTCGATCAATGATTTCGATGTTCTGATGGAAGGTGCCAAGCCCGGCGATACGATCTCAACGAAGGTAAAAATCGCGGTTAATACCCTTAATCCTTTCTATGCGGGCAAGGAAGTCGATGCGATCTTCAATATCAAAAAAGTGCAGAAAGCAGAACTCCCCGAATTTAATGATGAATTTCTGCAGAAGCTCGGCGGATTCGATAATATGGCCGATTTAAGAGATGCGGTTAAAGATACATTGACCCGTCAGCATGAATACGAACAGCAGCGGGGAATTCGTTCGCAAATCACGAGCAGTCTCCTTGCTAATGCGAATTGGGATCTCCCGGTCAAATTACTCCAAAAACAGGCGAATCGTGAACTCAGAAGAACCATATATGAACTTCAGAGAAACGGCTTTGATGAACAGCAGATCCGATCTCATTTGAACGCGATTCAGCAGAACAGTCTTAATACTACGGCCCAAGCCTTGAAAGAACATTTCATTTTGGAAAAAATCGCCGAAGTGGAAGAAATTCAGGAAACGCCGGAAGATTATGATCGGGAAATTCTTCTGATTGCCGCGCAGTCCGGATCTTCTCCGCGCCGCGTTCGCGCCCAGCTCGAAAAGGAAGGTGAAATGGATATCCTTCGAAATCAGATCATCGAACAAAAGGTGATTGATTTGATTCGCGGTGCCGCCGAGATCGAAGAGGTTCCTTACGAAAAATCCGATATCAAAGATGAAGAAGCTTTGGATCTCGCGATCAGTCCTCTTCCCGAAGAAGAAAAGAAAGAAGAAAGTTCCGAAGAAAAAGCGGAATAATCCTTCTTTAGTGATTAGTGATTAACGGGGCCCGGCGTTTCTGCCGCCCCGAACAATGTTCATTCCCTGAAACCGCGGTGATTCGAATCACGACGTTTTCAGGGAATTTTTGTTTCTTTTTGTGTTGCCCTGTTCAGGGCGCGATTTCAGAGTGCGATTTTCGTCGATTCCAATCGGGCAAATAAATCACCCATCAATCCGCTCGTTGTCCAGTGTCAATTTGAAGATTTTACTTCGCACGGACCGCTTTGATCTTTTCCACTGCGGCGCGGGTATTGTCCCGAATCGTATTCCAATCTTTATTTTGAATCGCTTTTCGGGGCGCGAGCCAAGATCCGCCGGCGGCCAAAATGGAAGGATGTTCTACGTAAGATCCAAGATTGTCGATATTCACTCCCCCCAACGGGATAAATCGAACACCAAGGTGCGCATAAGGCGCATGAATCGCTTTGATGTAATTCATTCCGCCCATCGGTCCGGCGGGGAAGAGCTTTACATTTCGGCAGCCGTAAGAAAGAGCCAGCTCGATTTCCGAAGGAGTGAGAAGACCCGGCGCGAAAGGAAAGCGCAATTCAATCGCTTTTTCAAGGACTGAACGCTGAAGACCGGGAGAAACACCGAACGCGGCTCCCGCCTCTTTGGCCATCTTGGCCTGTTCAGGTGAAAGAATGGTTCCGACTCCGGCAAGCATTTCAGGAACCTCTTTGAGGATTCGGGCAAGAGCTTCCAGTGAATGCTCTGTTCGTAAAGCAAGTTCCATTACGTTCACGCCCCCTTCCAGAAGCGTTCTTGCGACCGGAACCGCATCGTTCGGATCATCGACAACCAGAACAGCAATAATTCCCGACGATTCGATTCGATCCAAAATTTCTTTAGAGAAGATCTTTTCCATACTTTCCATTATTGTACTCCCTTGAAAAAAACGACAGACAGATCATTCCAATTCCCATTTTTACAGGAATATCGCATTACCGTTTATTATGGACTTTTTTGGGAAAAAATCAATCGGGCCCTTCAAAAACCAATCGGTTTTGGAACAATCGTCAATCCGCTTTCCGTGATATGATATCCATGGGAACGATCCTGTTCGACATCATATCCGATCTGTCCGTGATCGGGGACAGAAGCGTTTTTTTCGATAATCGCCCTTCGAATCCGAACATTTTTTCCGACTTTTACCTGAGGAAAAAGGATGGAATCTTCGATCGTGCTGCAATGATCGACCCGCACCTGATGCCCCAGAAGGGAATGCCGGACATTTGCTCCGGATATAATGCATCCATCGCAAACGATACTGTCCATCGCCAGTCCGCTTCTTTCTTTTTCTGAAAGAATGAATTTGGCGGGCGGGTAATGCGGATGGTGTGTATAGATCGGCCAATCCTCATCATAAATATTCAGTTCCGGTTCAATGCTGATCAGATCCATATTGGCTTCATAATACGCATCGATCGTTCCGACATCGCGCCAATAGGCGATGCGCTTTCCTTTTTGATCGAAAAAGGGAAAAGCAAAGACACGATCGGTTTGGATCACCCGCGGAATGATATTGCCGCCGAAATCATGTCGGCTTTTCGATAAGGCCGCATCGCGGCAAAGCTCCTCAAAAAGAAATTTCGCACTGAAAACATAGATCCCCATCGACGCAAAACAGAGATCGGGCCGATCGGACAGCGGATGAGGAAATTCCGGCTTTTCCTCAAATCCGATGATTCGATTCTCCGGATCCGCTTCGATCACTCCGAGCTGTTTTTTCGCTTTTTTCAAGGGGACCGGAAGGGCCGCAATGGTAAGATCTGCTTGATTCTCTTTATGAAAGTCGAGCATTTCCCCATAATTCATTTTGTAAATATGATCGCCCGCAAGAACTATAATGTAATCCGGTTCTTCTTTTTCGATCGTATAGATATTTTGATAAACAGCGTCGGCGGTTCCCCGATACCATCGCTCATCAATTCGAAGCTGAGGAGAAAGAATATCGATAAACTCGCCGAATTCCCGGCAAAAAAATCGGGACCATCCCAGCGAAAGATGGCGCGAGAGACTGAACGATTTATATTGAGTCAATAAAACGATCTTTCTTATTCCGCTGTTAAAGCAGTTGGAAAGCGTAAAATCGATGATCCGGTATCCTCCTCCGAAAGGAACAGCCGGTTTGGCCCGATCTCGGGTCAACGGCTCCAGGCGTTCTCCCTTTCCTCCGGCAAGAATCACTGCCAACACATTCTCTTTCATCCTTTACCCCGCTTTCTTTTTAGACGAATCCCGAATATCATGCCCGACCAGGAATTCGTCCTTTTTCTTTTTTTGAAATTTCTCGACAACAGAGTAAATATTGTTCAAAATACGAAAAGGATTTGAATCCGTTCGTTTTTATAGTCTCTCCTTTTTAAAAAGATAATAATTACAATATTCTTTATTGTTCATAATTCCTTATCACAGAAGGATCCTCTGAACGGGATCAAAAAGCGGATTATCCCTTCTGAAGGACGAGAAACTTGACTTTCTTGAACAAAAGTTGAATAAATGGAGTTGCAAACGTGTATAAATTGGGATATAATAAAAGATGATGGAGTTCTGTAATTCGAATCAAAGTCAAAAGATTGATCTCTTTGCAATCCCGCGCAAAGAACAGGGATTCCGAATCGAATGAAAGAACAAAAGATCGATTGTTTAAAAAAGTACATTGTCCGTTCTCAATGGGAGTAAAAATATCATGCCGCTTTTGGTGCTGGGTTCCGTCGCTTATGATACCATTCAAACCCCTTTTGATCGTCGGGATCGAATCTTGGGCGGGTCGGGTGTCTACGCCGCCTGCGCCGCGTCCTTCTTCACCGATGTCAATCTGGTTGGTGTTGTCGGCGAGGATTGGCGCCAAAGCGATACCCGTTTTATCGAACAGTTCGGAGTGAATACCCAGGGACTGGAAACCCGAAAAGGAGCGAAAACCCTCTACTGGTCCGGGAAGTATTTCAACAATATGAACGATCGGGAAACACTGGAAATTGAGTTGAATGTGATGGGGGAAAATTGGGATCCCATTGTTCCCCCTTCCTATCAGGATGTCCCGTTTGTTCTTTTGGCAAACGGATCTCCTTCGTGTCATCTGGCCCTTTTGGAAAAAGTCAAGACGCCAAAGCTGGTGATCGCGGACACGATGGATTTCTATATAAACAACATGAAAGACAATCTGCTGAAGTTGATGAAAAAAATTGACGGTTTAATCCTCAACGACAGTGAAGTTAAGCTCTTGACCGGATCGCCGAACTGCATTTCCGCGGGAAAAGCGATTCTGGAGATGGGCCCGAAATTTGTAGTCGTTAAAAAGGGAGAGCACGGCGCGTTGTATATCAGTCCGGAGGAAATATACATCGTTCCCGCCTTCCCTACGGAAAACGTGGTTGATCCAACCGGGGCGGGCGATTCTTTCGTCGGGGCCCTGATGGGCTGCCTCGCAAAAACCGGAATTGAAGATACCTCGAAGATTAAAAACGCCCTTGCTTCCGCCGCGGTTACCGCCGCCTTCTGTTGTGAAGGCTTTTCTCTGGAAAAACTGAAAACGGTTTCCCGCGAACAAATTGAGGAACGATTGGCGGCCCTTCGAAAAATGTGTTCCTTCTGATCTGCTTCTGCTGATCTCCTGATCCATTCAGTAAACGATGATCGCATGCAAGTCCAGAAAGAAAGGAACGGAAATATTAAGAAAATACCAACGATTTTGTCCCCATCAGAAAAGAATCTGATCGGACAAATGAATGTAAATGATTTATCGGATCGAATTCTCCGGTTCGGCCGAAAAATGGAAAGAAGATACTATTGACTACTGATTTATCAGAAAACAACGGATCCGCAAACGATCCGAACAGAGGAAAAAGCCGAATCAAAAAAGAAATTCGATCGAAGCATTCCGATCGAAAATCGGGAAGATCGTTCGCCGCCGGATTCAACTGGGGAGAAGTGGACGACGAAGTCCAGCCGGAAGTGTTCATTCCCGTTAAAAAGAAAAAACGGGGACGAAAAACGGTCGTTGCCGAGCACTTGCCTTCGACTCTTTCGGCCGTTCACTCCGATTACGAAGCTGCCTCCGCAACGGAAAAAAAACGATCCGGGCGCCCTTCCGCACCCCCGAAAAGAATTCATCATGAAGAAGATGATCTTTCGCTTCCCAGCTATGGGCGAGCCCTGATGGATTCCGAAGATGACGATGATTTCATCACGAACCTTCTTCGAACCGCGGATGAGCCCGATAATGAGGATTCCGACTCTTCCGCCGCCAAAGGAAGGAAAAAGAAGGGTTCCAAAAGAAGCGAAAAGAGACCCGCGAATCCGCAAAAGCAGCCGAGATCCGATAATTCGCAAAATTCCGGATCGGGCGATTCTGCGAGAAAACCGCAGATCGAACAAAAGGAGCCGGAGAGCGCCGATCGCAAAAGGTCCCAGCAGGGGAGAGATGTTCCAGATCGAAAGAAGCCGCTTTCCCGTTCCGAACAGATAAATTCCCGCGAACAGACCGATCAGCGTGAACAGATCGATCTCCGCGAACAGGTAAATCTGCGTATGGGGCCGAAAAATCCGCGCTTTTCCGGGCAGAAGACGCCTCAAAATCTTCCCCCGGAAGAAATGGGAAAATCGGAAAAAGGCCCGCAGGAGAATGTCGCCAAAGATCCCCGCGAATCCGCTGCCCGGGAACTTACTCCGCGCCAGCTTCGATCTCTGCGGGAACAGGTCGCCATCCGGCTTCGAAAGAACGGTTTTAAAAAGGACCGGATCAATTCCTTTTTAAACATGGAAGTATCGTCTCCCTCTTTGCTTCTTTGTAAAATGGTCGAAGTATTGCTGGAAGCGATCCCGGAACTGCCGGTTGCCGGTTCTCCGGAAATGCCGGCGGCTAAAATCACGGATCGCGCTGAAAGTACCAGGGACACCGCTCCGGAAAAGGAGATCCCTGCTGCCGGGCAGCAGGGGCTCGAACCGAAGAGCGCGGATCGCATGGAACCCGAACCGAAAGCGGCCGATCAGGAAGAGATCGAAAAGCGAAAAGGGAAAAAGCCAAAGGGCCGGGATCAGAAGATCCGGGAAGAGAGGAGACCGGATCGGACTTCAACGCCCGAATCCGTTCAGGCTCCGGAAGAAAGCCGGGAAAAAAAGACGAGAGAGGTTTCTGTTCCAGCGCCTGTAAAGGAAGTGTCTGTTTCCGGCGAATCTTCGCGAAAAGAGCGATTACCCAATCAGGAAGATCCGAAAGATCTTCCGGTTTCCGGGTTCTCGGAGCTGGATCTGTCTGCGGAAATGCTCGCATCGCTTCATGAGGCGGGATATGAAGATCCGACGCCGGTTCAAAAGGGAACGATCAGCCGGATCCTTGCCGGAGTCGATCTCATCGGACAGGCAAAAACCGGAACAGGAAAAACGGCGGCCTTTTTGATCCCGATCATTGAAAGAGCGGATTCCTGTCCTCCCGGTAATGATCCGGTTGCCCTGATCGTTGTTCCGACTCGTGAACTTGCGGTCCAGGTGCGGGACGAAGCGGTCAAGCTGGCCGCCCAGCGTGATCTCGATATTGTTGCCTGCTATGGGGGCAAACCGATCTTCGGGCAGATCAGTAAATTAAAGGGGGGAGCCGATATCGTCGTTGGAACGCCGGGCCGAATCATCGATCTGGTTTCCCGAAGAGCGCTTTCTCTTGCCCAGCTTCATTGGGTTGTCCTTGATGAAGCGGACCGGATGCTTGATATCGGATTTCGGCCTGATATCGAAAAGATCCTGCGGCAAACGCCGAAAACGCGGCAGACCCTTCTGTTCAGCGCTACTCTTCCCGATCCGGTTGTGTATATTGCGAAAAAATATATGCAGGAGCCGGAGCAGTATGATTTCAGCGCAAACGATATTTCTTCGGAAACGATCGAACAGTATTATATTTCCGTCGATCGGGAACGAAAATACGCCGCTCTGATCAAGCTGCTGGAGCTGGAAAAACCGGCGCAGGCGATCGTTTTTTGCCGGACGAAAAGGGCCGTTGATAAAATCGGACATCACCTGGAACGCGTCTTCCGCAATGTCGGCGCGATTCATGGAGATCTTTCCCAGGATGCGAGAGACAGTATCATGAAGGGATTCCGGGATGGAAGGATCAAGATCCTGGTCGCAACCGATGTTGTCGGCCGCGGTATTGATGTGTCGGGGATCTCTCATATTATCAATTACGATATTCCCCAATTCTGCGATGATTATGTTCACCGTGTTGGACGAACCGGGCGAATGGGCCGCGAAGGCGTTGCCTTTTCTCTGGTAACCGTGGAAGAAGGGATCGAATTGACCCGAATCGAAAAAAGGATCAATCGCCTTCTGAAAAGAACGGAACTCCCCGATTTCGAAGCCTACACCAATCCCGGTGAAGTGAAAGCGGAAGAACCGCAGGAAGTTCACAAACCGGTCTACGGAAAGTCCCGGCGGCTCGTCCGAAGGGCTTTGTAAACGAGATCCGGTTCCTGATAATAAATGTTTAGACTGTCAATTTGAAATAAACCTGAAAGAACGGACAATGGAAACCAAATCGAAAGAACAGTGGTATGATGATTGTATTCAGCTTCACAAGGCGGGAAAAACCGATGAAGCCGCCGGGGAACTGGAAAAATTGATCAAAGTTTGGCCCGATTACGGACTGGCTTATCTTGCCCTCGCCGTTTTCTATGAAAAGATGGGAAAAGCCGACGAGGTAATGGAAACCATGCACACCGCCTGCGAAAAAGAGCCGGACGATCCCTTTTATTATACCGCGTTCAGCGCGCTTGCGATTCGGGCCGGGAATCATTCCGTTGCCGAAAGCGCCCTGATGAAAGCTCAGGAGTCCCATTTCGCCGAACAGCTCAAAAAAATGCAGGAAGATGCCGAAGAGGCGTCCTCCGGTTCCGATCCGGAAAAATCCGAAGAGTGATCTCTTCCGGTTCGGACCAACAAACAGGGACTTTGGTCCCTGCTCTTGCACGATACTTTTTACGAGAACAGATGAGGATGTATGATGAGTAAATCAAATAATGCCGAAAGAAAGAATCGCATATTGATCGCCGACGACAATACCCTGAATCAGGAATTGATCGAAGCCTTTCTCGCCGGGAGAAATTATGAAATTGATTTCGCGAACGACGGGCGGGAAACCTTGGACAAAGTATCGGCTTTTAAACCGGATCTGATCCTTCTCGATGTAATGATGCCGAAATTAAGCGGATTCGAAGTTTGCGAATCCCTGAAAAAAAATCCGGAAACAAAATCGATCATGGTTCTGATGATTACGGCGTTGAGCGAGCTGGGAGATATCGAAAGGGCCGTTTCCGCCGGGTGCGATGATTATTTGAGCAAGCCGGTCAATAAGGTCGAACTGCTCAAAAGAGTGGAAACCATGCTGAAATATAAAGATATCGACGATGAAAACGAGCGTCTTAAACAGTATATCGACTCGATGGAAGAACAGATGCGCACCAAATAAATCGCCTGAAAAATCAGGTAAACGTTTATGCTTTATGTAAGGAACTTGAGATTGAAAAATCTTCCGAAGGAAGAAAGGGTCAAAATGTTCAAACTAATCTTTTTAAATGGAATAAGGATTTTTCCGGTATTTTTGATTTGTGCGCTGTTCCTTTTCGGATCCCGATCGGATTCGAATCTTATGGCGCAGGCAAAGGCCAAACCGGCCGCCGGAGCCGATGCCGCGGAAGAAAAAACTCCGGAACCGGTCGAATCGATCTTTGAGATCTATCGAAAGGCTTATCTGGAAAAGAAGAATCGAACTGCGGTTGTAATGGCCAACCCGAACGATGCTCCTCCGGAAGCGGTTGAGTATTTCGGCATTGCAACCCTGCTTTCCGCCGCCGATCCGAAAGAAGCCATTTTGAAGGCATTGAAGATCCCTGAACCGATCGTAATCAAAGCCGAAGACGGGAACGCGGGAAAATACGATAAGCATTTTGATGCCGTTACCTCGCTCCGCCTTTCCCTGGATGGGCAAATGGTATTAAGCGGAAGCGCCGATAAAACCGCCCATCTTTGGAATCTGAACGACAAAAAGACCATTCGGATCTATCAGGATGAGATGAATCACAAGCAAGGGGTTACCGATGTCGAGTTTTCGCCCGATAATCGATTTGTGCTGACTTCGAGCTATGATCAGACGATTCGTCTTTGGAATACAAGGACGGGTAAAAACACAAAAGCGTTTACCGGCAGTAAAGACCGTGTTTGGGCGATCGGCGTTCCGATGAACGGCCTGATCGTTGCCGGCGGCTGCAATGATGGGAAGATCTATTTCTGGAATTCGTCGTCGATCAAAAGATTGGGCGAACTCACCGGACATGCGGGACCGGTTTTCAGTCTGGAGTTTACTCTGGACGGAACGCGGCTGGTATCGGCGAGTGCCGACTTTACTGCCCGAATTTGGGACGTGATCAACGGCGAAGAACTGCTGGCCCTTGCCGGACATTCCGATAAAGTTTATTCCGCCTGCTTCTCCATAGACGGTCAATATGTGGTGACGGCAAGCCGGGACAAATCCGCCCGACTTTGGGACGCGGCAACCGGAGATGAGCTTTGCCGGTTCGTAGGACACAAAGGCGCGGTTCGAAAGGCGTTTATTTTCGGTCCGCTCGTCGTTTCCTGCGGAGACGATGGAACCATCCGTTTTTGGCTCCCCAATCTCGGTAAAGGGAAAAAGATGAACGTGGGGACCCGTGCGCGCGGCGGTGCTCGAAACGCGGAAGATTATCTCGCCGGAATGCGGGAAGGCGGTCCGGATACCGGTAAAGAGGAAGATCCCTTGAAGAAAAAGAAAAAAGTGGAAACGATCGGTCCCCTTAAAAGACCTGTCGGAATGCCAAAAGGATATGAAATCGCGCGAATCGAAGGCCCTTCCACCGCGATTCTCGATCTGATCCCAACCATGGATGGAAAACGCCTGATCGGCGCCTGCATGGATGGTGTCGTAAGAATCTGGAACCTTCCCGCCATTCCGATGCTCGAAGAAAAGAAACCGAAAGAAAATGGACCCGTTCAGTGATTAGTGATTAGTAATCCGTGATCTGTGATTTAAATTAGTGAGAATAATGATGTCGACTTTATCCGTTTTTCCGAAAAATAAACCTTGCCGGACAAAAATCATTGCGACGATCGGTCCGGCCTCTTCCTCCGAAGAGACGATGCGCGAACTCATTCTTGCCGGAGTGGATCTCTTTCGACTTAATTTCGCGCACAGCGGGCCGGAAAAATTGCAGCCGCTGGTCGATCAGATCCGTCGGATCAGTGCGGAATTGCAGCAGCCGATCGGAATTCTCGCCGATCTTGCGGGCCCAAAGATCCGGCTGGGTGAAATTCCCGGCGGAGAGTTCCGCTGCCTTACGGGCACGATTGTCCATTTTGTTCGCGGATCAAGTACAGAATCGCCGGATGTCTTTACAACGACCTATCCGGTTTTGATCGATGAATTGAACGAAGGAGATCGGATCCTTCTTGCCGACGGAACGGTCTCTTTACAGGTCGTTCGCAAATTCCCTGATTCCGCGGATTGCCAGGTGATTCAGGGCGGTTTGGTCCGCAGCCGGCAAGGAGTGAATCTGCCCGGTGTTGCTTTGAGTATTAAAACCCTTCAGCCGAAAGATATTGAGAACGCACGCTGGGCCGTTGAAGCGGGAATCGACTTTTTGGGACTCAGCTTCGTTCGTTCGCCGGAAGATATTCATGAACTTCGGGCTCTCCTTGCTTCCGCCGCGGAAAAAAAGATCGGAAAAGATCAGTGGAATCTCCTGTCCGAAGGAGATCGAAAGATCCATTTCCCCAATATCATCGCAAAGATCGAAAAACCGGAAGTTCTGGAGCAATTGGACGCGATAATCGAAGCGGCGGACGGGATTATGGTTGCCCGGGGCGACCTCGGAGTTGAAGTCGATATCGCCAAAATCGCAGTCGTTCAGAAGAAAATCATCAGTACTTGCACAAGAATGAACAAACCTGTGATTGTTGCAACGCAAATGCTGGAAAGTATGACCGAAGAATCAATGCCGACCCGGGCCGAAGCGACCGATGTTGCCAACGCCATTCTGGACGGAACCGATGCGGTAATGCTCTCCGGCGAGTCGGCCGTCGGTGCTCATCCGATCCTTGTTGTCCAAACCATGAACCGAATTGCCCGGGAAACGGAAAACGCGCTTTTGAACGGTCCCAAATGTGATCTTCCCGGCTTGTCCGCCTCCCGGCATATCATGATCGATCAGAATCTTCCGGAGTCGGTGCGGGTCTCTATTGCGGTTTGCGATGCCGCCGGATCGCTCGCGGAAACGATCAATGCTTCGATGATCTGTGTTGCGACCCGAACGGGCCGAACCGCTTTGAACTTCTCAAAAATGAGAAATCGGGTAATGACCGTCGGAACCAGTGTGTATGATGAAGTCCTCCGAAGACTCTGCTTGTATTGGGGGGTAATCCCCGTCGGCGGAATTGATACGGATCCAAAAGGAATGTTGACCGCCTTTGTTGATCTTGCCAAAAAAGCCGATTACCTTAAAAAAGATGATCGGGTCGTTTTGACCGCCGGCATTGGAACCATCGCGGAAGAACGCAATGTTGTTTATGTTCACACAGTTCATTGACCGCGGTCAATTCCGAATCCCATAATTTCCGTTGCTCCCATGATTCCCATTACTGCACGATTTTCCCAACACGAATTCCTTTATCCCATTTTACCAATCACAAAACAAAAAAGAGCATTTTTACATAATATTGTTTTCCTTTGAATTTACGGTTTAATTGATGAGTATGATGAATATTACCTTTGCGGTTTTGTTTTTTGTTTTTATCATAATTATTGTCCATTTTGACTGTTTGCGGAATCTCGTCCTTAAAAGAACGGATGATTCTTCAAACAGGAAGGGATCTTCCTCAGAAAACAAAGGATCGCAGAAGGAAGAAAATAAGGATTTTCCCTGTTCAAGGGAAGAACTCTTTCAGATCCTTCTCGACAATATTCCAGTCTCGATTCTTGTGAAAGATGTTGAGAACGATTTCAAACACATCCTTTGGAACAAGGAACTGGAGCGGCAAACCGGACTTTCGGAAGAAGAAGTGCTGGAAAAGACAGATGAAGAAATCGAACCTTGGATCGGTCTGAACGATTTTATTGCCCGTCTGGATCAGGAAGCGATTCGAAAAGGGAGTGTTCAGCAGGAATGTCCCTGTCGAACGGCTTCCGGAAGAGAAATTTATTATAAAACCGATAAAAGATGGGTTTGTTTTCCGAACGGAAGATCCATTATTCTGGATATGTGTCTTGACTTGACTACGGAATGGGATCTCAAAAAAAGGCTTTCAACTATTGTTGAGAAACAGGATCGTCTTATTGCGAAAACGGAACTTCTTTTCGACTGTATCGAATTTCTTTCGAAAACGACGAATCGGGAAACCGTATACCGGTATATTTTAAGGCGGTTCGGTGAAGGAGAAAGCGCGCTTCGAAGCTATATTTATGTATTCGACAGTCCGGCGCCGAACAGGCTCGAACATGCTTATGAATGGGATTCGAAATCCGCAAAGCCGATCCCCGGTTTTTTGAAAAAAATCGATCTGATTCATCTTCAGAATTCCAAAAAACAGCTTCTGGAATGCAAGACGGCGTCCATTTTGAGTACGGAACATCTTTTTCCGGAATCGATTTTTCAGGAATGGGTCGAAGAAGAAGAGATCGGGACGGTTATTTATGTTCCATTATTCTATAATGAGATTCTTTACGGAATGCTTGGGGTCGATTTCCGGGAACGTCAAAAGATCTTTCCGGAGATCAGTTTGCCGGTTTTATCCAGCGCGGCCCGTCTGATCGAACTTGTTCATTCTCATGAACAAATGCACTTGCGGGAAGGAAATCGATAAAAGTTCCCTTAAAATGAAAAAAACTGAAAATTTTTCCGTTCCGTCCCTGTTCTTTGTTGACAAGGACGGCTCCGCCTATTAAAATGATTTCATGTTGTGAAAATAACCCGGTCTTTTTTGCAGATATTCATTTAGAAAGATTTGATTTTTATCATGAATATGATCCTTATTTCCTCATTCCTGATTCCTCTTATTCTTTTTGCGTTTATTTCCGCGTTTTGTTCTGTTCGATATTTTCTTCTTTACAAAAAGCATATCTGTCTAAAGCAGGATCTTGAGCAAAAAGCCGCCGCGCTCCAAAAAGATTTTGACGATAAATCCGAGCTTTTTGATCTTATGGTTGAAAACGTGCCGATCGGCCTTGTTCTGAAGGACGCGGACAACGATTTTCGTTTTGTCCTCTGGAATAAAAAGCTGGAAGAAGAAACCGGGATCAAAAAAGAAGATATTATTGGCAAAGTCAATTTCGACCAGGAGCCCATGTCAAGATTGGGAACATTTTTTCAGACCCTGGATCAGGAATGTTTGCGGCGCGGATCGGCCGAGATGGAATACGAAGCGGCTCCGCCAAGCGGCGAGGAAGGGTTTTACGTTACTGAAAAACATCTTCTCAATTTGCGGGACGGAAGAAAGTATATTTTAAGCTCGGTGCAAAATTTGACCCCGATTTGGGAGCTCAAAAAGAATCTCGCCGCGACAGTTGAAAAACAGGATCGATTGATCGCAAAAACGCAGATTATTTACGACTGTATCGACTTTATCGCTTCCCATCATGAATTGAACGAATCGTATCAGTATATATTGGACAAATTTGGATCCGGCGAGGAAGCACTTCGCAGCTATCTTTACGTTTTTAACGACACGGATCCCTCTTCCGTCAGCTATAAATTCGAATGGACCGCGAAGGGAGAATCTCCCATTCCGCCCGTCTTGAAAAATATCGATCTTGAAAAGGTGCCCATTGCGGCGAAAATGCTTCTCATCGATCAAAAGCCGCTTTTGATCGATTATTCTGAAGTCAACCCGAACTCCGTCTTTATGGAATGGCTTACAAAGGAAGATATTGGATACGTGATTTTTGTTCCCCTGGTTTATCAGGACAAAACCTTCGGCCTGATCGGATTCGATTATAAAGAAAGACAAAAAAAGTTTTCGGACATCAGTCTTCTGGTGATGAACAGTGCGGCCCATCTGCTTGAACTGATTTACGCACGCCAGCAAATGGGTATGGTTAAAACGCTGCCGGGGGAGGGCGTATGAGATCATTCTATTCGAAGCTCTCCATCTGGTTCAGCTCCTGTTTTAAAACACGGATGCATATGGCCTTCGTTCTCCTTATTCCCATTTTGACCGTCAACGTGATCTTGCTCTATTATTATACGGAAAAGGAAAAAGAAAACGGGCTTAACAATGCCCGGGCCGCAAGTACCGCCGCCGTGATTGATGCCGCTTCGGAGATCCATAATGATGTCGACAAGATCATTAAAGAGATCCGGTATGTGGTCTCTCTTTTGGAAATGAATGTTTATGTTTCCCAGCAGATCAAGGAGCTGATCTGGACAGATCCTTCGATTCACGCCATTACGGTCGCCTATGAACCCGACTTTCTGAAAAGGATCAAGAAGGGGGAATTTCCCGAATACACTGTAAATGTGTCCGAGGGGGCTTATTCCGAAGAGATTTCTGATTATTTTCAATTTCACGCGTGGAAAAATAATGATGAAGTTCCCGAAGAGATCAGCAAAGAGAAGGATTATATTTCCGCGAACTGGTATGTTCAGACAAAAAAAACAAAATCTGAAATCTGGAGCGATTCCTTTAAAACAAACGATGATAATGATCTTACCATTTCCCGCTGTTCCTTTCCCTTTTTTTATAAGAACGTATTCGTCGGAGTTGTCGCCATTGACTTTGATATGAACATTCTTTTCAGTGAGCACGCCGTCAATATTTCCCGTTTTTTGACAGTGGAGTCGGGAACCTTTTTGATCTCAAGCACCGGGGATCTGCTTTTCGGGCATGCGCAGGGAGAAATGGGGAATCATATCTACAGTCGATTCGCGAACAAGAATCGGCAAAAGAATTTTCCGTTTATTCGCTCGCTTACTTCGGGAAAGACCGGAACACTTTCCAGAAAATCGATTGATCTTTTTCCCAACGATCCCAAAAACGGAAACAGAATCATCTGGTTCGTTTATTCGCCGATCGAGTCGGGAACGGATTGGACTCTGGTAAAATGCTTTACGGAAGACCGCGTGATGTTCGTCCTTCACCAGTATCTGTTTATGGTCTGGTTCTGGTCCGGATTGACCTTTCTGCTTCTTTCCTTCTTTGTCGTTGTTCTCATGTTCAATATTTACAGACCGATTATGGCTGTTTCGGCCGCCGCGCAATGGGCCGCTGACGGAAATCTCGATGTCTCTGTTCCCCTGCAGTATGAACTGTTGAACAATCCGATGGGGAAGCTCTCCGCAAATTTCAATGTAATGATCAATATGCTGAAAAAAACATTGAAATTGAAGGTCGAGGAAGAAGCCAAAAATCAACTGACGGCCGCTCAGCTGGAAACCGCGAAAGATCTCCAGTTCTCTTTGATCCCCAACATTGAGGATCTGAATCTGGAAAGCGTCGAACTGTATACTTACTATTCCCCGGTCCATTATGTTGCCGGCGATTTTTACGACTGCTGGAAAATCAACGACGATCAGATGTATTTTCTCATCGCCGATGTC
The DNA here is from genome assembly GCA_030539035.1 of Planctomycetia bacterium. GTDB lineage: Bacteria > Planctomycetota > Planctomycetia > Pirellulales > Thermoguttaceae > JAUNBG01. The sequence continues at coordinate 16,570 of JAUNSU010000012.1, read as the reverse complement.
TGCGGGAAAGGAGTTCCCGCCGCGATGCTGATGGCTTTGGCCCGTATGCTGATCCGAATGGCGAGCAATGTCGAGTCGTCGCCCGGCCAGATTCTGGAAATGGTCAATTCTACCATTCAGGCGATCAATCGTAAAAAGCTGTTCGTTACCGTATTCCTTGCGCTTTTTAATCTGCGAACCGGAGAACTTCAGTACTGCAACGGGGGACATGTCTATCCGCTGATCATTAGTTCAAAAGGAATTGTAAAAAAACTGGACGACAACAAAAATCTTCTGGTCGGAATTTTTGACAATAAAACATACAATACACGAACGATCAATCTGAATGAAGGAGAAACCATTCTTCTTTATACGGATGGAATTACGGAAGCGGCCTCGAAAGACGGACAAACTTTCGGCGAAGCCCAACTGATCGAACATTGCCGGTCTTTTTCCGAAAAAGATCCGGAAGATGTGATTGCGGAACTCATTGATCATCTTTATCTTTATACAAACAATAAACGACAGGATGATATTACAATATTTGCTTTAAGAAGATTGGAAAACAATCGCTGAGGATATTCACTATGCAGAATCATGATTATTTTAAAACGATTAAAGTGGAAAGGGAAGATTCCCGGATCATTGTATATTGCATTCAAAAAATCGTTGATCTTGAAAACGGTGTTCTCTACTGGGAAGTGGAAATGGAACAGGTTCTGGAGGAACTCGGAAACAGAATTCTGATCGTGGACTTTTCCGGGGTCGATATTCTTGCGAGCGCCGCCCTTCAGTTTCTGATCCGGCTCCTGTTCTGTTCGAAAGAAAAAGGGTTTAAATTCGGCTTGTGCGGTTTTCAACCCAATGTTCTGCGAACATTAAAAAATACCTGTTTAACGGATCTGCTTCCCATCGCGAAAAGTGCGGATGAGATCATCTCCAATATAAACAAACGGAATATAAACGAGGCGGAGAAATGACGCAATCGGCCAAGATAAGCTATAATCGCATATTGGAAAACCGTCCGAAAGCGATCGAAGGGGCCATTCGCCAGTTTATTCACTGGATGGAACTTCTCGGCTGGTCGCCGAAGGATATTTACTCGACCCATGTCGCCCTGATCGAAGCGCTGAACAACGCGTATGAACACGGAAATAAATCGGATCAGTACAAGAAGATCTTTTTTTACGGGACATTGACGGCCGATGAGATCAGTCTCCGTATTTGCGATGAAGGGAGAGGATTCAGTCCTCAGGCGGTTCCCGACCCAACCGATCGCAAAAACGTTCTGAATCCCCGCGGACGGGGCCTCTTTCTCATGAAAAAATGTATGTATTCCATTCAATATAAAGCGTCGGGAACAGAGCTCTTCATGAAAAAATATCCCTCCGCAGATCAGGACCATCAGGCGAAAAAAGAACTGTAAACGGGAGCCGTGTTCTTATTGGATTTTGTATTCTTATCAGATTCCGTGTTCTTGTTTGTTCTCTGCTGGTATTTTGAGATCGTAAAGGAATAATCGATCCTGATCGCGCACGAAGAGCCTTCCATCGGCGATTACCGGATAGACCCACGCGTTTTTATCACTTCGATCGGGCTGCCGGATCTTTCCTTTTTCAACATATTTTTCCGGATTCGCTTCGACCAGAAGAAGATCGCCGGTTCTTTCCTGCCGCAGGATCAGATGTCCTTCAAAAAAGGTTTGAACACAGGATCCGCGAAGCCTTCTGTTTTTCCATGCGAGTTTTCCAGATTTCAGATCGAAGCAGAGAAATTCCCCGCGATCGGTTGCCGCATAAACGTATCCGCGATCCTGGATCATTCCATGATGTTTGTTGCCGGTCTCGTTGAGCGTGTAAAGGGCCCGCGGAACGAGTTGTCCTTCCTTTTTTTCGATTTTATATCCGAAAAATCCTTTTTTGACCGCGAAGCTGAAGCATGTATAATCCCCGTCGCAAACGGCATCACAGCAAAGGGAAGGACTTCCGGTAAAAGGAACTTTCCAGAGGATCTTTCCGCTCTTGGGATCAATTCCGGCGAAATCGCCTTCCGTGATCGTGAGATACCATCGTCCGAGTGAAGATTGCATGGGAACAATGGAATCATAGCACGCACGATTTTTGAGTTCCCGAGCTCGCCAAACGAGATCCCCATTTTCCGCGTTCAATGCGATTACGGCTCCTTTTTCTCCGCCTGGACAGCAGACGACCCGATTTCCATCGAGCAGGGGCGATTCGGCGTATCCCCAATCATCGTCTCTTTTGGGGCCTCTTTTCATGAGATATCCATCAAAATCTTCATACAGATTTTTTTCCCAGAGGATCTTTCCCGATTCCGAATCACAGCAGAAGAGGATCCCTTTCTGATTAAGTCCGAAGACGCGCTGATTGCCCGCTGCCGGCGTTGCTTTTGGACCGACATATCCATTGACTTTTCCCCCTTCCCCGATATCTTTTTTCCAGATCATCCGACAGGACTTGCGGTCCAGCGCGATAAGACAGGTTCGCCCGTCGAAATCGCCCATGGTAAAGATCCGATCGCCGGAAAAACAGAGGTTCGAAAAACCGATTCCAAGTCCGGAAATCGACTGAATCAATGGGGGAGGATTCCGGTTCCAATCCGTATTTAAACCGGTTTCCGTCGATCGATTATCGCGTGCGCTTCCTTTCCACTGCGGCCAATCGCCCGCCTGAACAAAAGAAACCGAAAATATCAGCACCGCAAATAAAAATAATCTCATGTTCAATCCCTGTTTAATTTCTGTTTATTCCCCGGACATTAATCCTGATCACTGATCACGAATCTCTATTCACTCATCTAAATATATCGCAAACGGAATTATTTTTCAAGTGGATCGGACAAATCGACGCAATAAAAAATGAATCCTATTGACTTAAAAATGATCCAAAGTTAAAATGGGATCGAAAATGTGCTCGGAAAATCGTCGTATTTGTGATCCGAAATATCTCTGATCTGAAAAACATTCGAAAGATCCGAATTATGGAAAAGCGGAAAATTGCTTTATGTATTACCGAAATGAACCCAGGCGGCGCGGAAAAGGCAATGATGTCTTTGGCAACGCGATTGGATCGGGAAAAATTCGATCCGGTTCTCTATGTCCTGCGCCCTGAAAAATATCATGATCCGCGATCCTGGATTCCTGCAATTCGGGAAGCGGGAATTCCGATCGTTTTTCTTGATATTTCCGGTCCGATCAGCCTTGTTCGGGGGATTCTCCGTTTAAAAAAATATCTGAAGCGGCAAAAACCGGATCTGATCCAGTCTTTTCTTTTTCACGCGAATCTTGTCGGGCGAATCGCAGGCCGCTTGGCGGGCGTTCCGATTGTCTGTTCCGGCATTCGTGTTTCCGAACGATCCAGCCGTTGGCAGCTTCTGATCGATCGAAAAACGCAAAGACTTGCCGATTCCTATATTGCGGTGAGCCGATCCTGCGCGGAATATACCGCAGAACAGGGGATTGATCCTCAAAAGATCCGGATCATTGCCAACGGAATCGATCTTGCCGAGAATGATTTTCCGCTTCCGGGCGAGAAGAACGGGAAAAATACGGTATCCGATCTGATCTTTCCGTCCGATTCCCTGAATTTTCTTTTCGTTGGACGTTTTACGGAACAAAAAGGACTCGATTGGCTCTTCGATACACTTCCTTTCTGGTTCGAAAGGGAGAAGATCGACCTTTGGATGGTCGGAGACGGGCCGGATCGGCAAAAATTGACGGATCGAGCAAACCAACTCTCCTGTTCCGGCCGAATTCATTTTTGCGGATGGCGGCCGGATATCTCCGCGCTTATGAAAAAGTCGGATCTGCTCCTCCTTCCTTCGCGCTGGGAAGGAATGCCGAACGTCGTTCTGGAAGCGATGAAGGCGGCGCTTCCTGTCTTTGCGTCGAATACGGACGGTGTTGCCGAACTCTTGGGAGAAAATATTGAGCCCCAATCGTTTCCTTTCGGAGATAAAGAGATCTTTCTCGAAAAAATCCGTATTTTGATCGAAAATCCCGATCTGCGAATCCGACTCGGAAAAGAAAATCAAAAACGAATTTCGGCTCATTTCAATATTTTCGATAAAGTCCGGGAATATGAGGATCATTGGACCGCTTTATGCGAAAAGGAAGATCATCGGTAATCCTTGCAGAGCGACAGTAAAATGATACAATATATTATACGGATAATTCGGTATTAACAACGATCAATTCTTACTTCGAGGAAACTCATGCAAAAAGCGACATATAAAGATTCCGGAGTGGATCTGGATATCTATGCGGAGTCGATGTCCCGGCTCCCCAACCTTGTGAAAAAGACCTTTTCGCCCGCCGTTCTCCGATTGGACGGGGGCTTTGCAGGTCTTTTTCAACTCAACGGCTTGAATCATAAATATGAGGATCCCGTTCTTGTAAGCTGTACGGATGGAGTGGGAACCAAGATCAAAGTCGCCTGTCAATGCAATCAGCATGATACGGTTGGAATCGATCTGGTCGCGATGAGCGTAAACGATGCGATCTGCTGCGGTGCCCGTCCGATCTTCTTTCTCGATTACGTTGCAATGCCGAAAGATGATCCCGATCTTCTGGAAACAATCGTTGCCGGAATTGCCCGGGGATGCTCGGAAAGCGATTGCGCCCTGATTGGCGGAGAAACGGCGATCATGTCGGATCTTTATCAGCCGGGCGAATATGATCTTGCCGGCTTCTGTGTTGGAGTTGCCGAACGAAAAGATATTATCGACGGTAAATCGATTCAGAAGGATGATTTTCTGATCGGGATCTCCTCTTCCGGATTTCATTCGAACGGATACAGCCTGATCCGCAAAATCGTTTTCGAAATTGCCGGTTTGAAAGCGGAAGACAAGATCCCGGAAACAGGCCAAAGCGTTGGAGAGCTTCTTCTCACGCCGACCCGACTTTATGTTCGTCCGGTTCTTTCTCTTTTGGATCAGTTCGGAGCGAATCAGGGGATTCGCGGAATTGCCCATATTACCGGCGGCGGGCTGGAAGAAAATCTTGGCCGAATCCTTCCGTCCGGTCTGAAATCCCGCATTACATACACTCCTTCCTCAATACCCTTCCCGTTCCAATGGATCCAAAAATTGGGCAATGTCGACGATAAGGAGATGGAACGCGTGTTCAACTGCGGGATCGGACTTGTTCTTGTTGTTCGTCCGGATATCGCCGACGCCGTTCTTCAGGCAATTCAGACGATGAACCTCGAATGTCAACTCGTCGGATCCATCGTTTCCGAATAAACCATTAAACTGGAATATCCAACGGATTGGAAGCAAATGGACAGAAAATTCAAGAATGAAGTGATCAAGGCCTCGGCGGGGTCCGGGAAAACTTTTCAGTTGAGTAATCGATACATCCATCTGCTTCTTTCCGGAGTCCCGGTCGAACGGATCCTTGCGACCACCTTTACGCGTAAAGCGGCGGGCGAAATTTTCGACCGGATCCTCAGCCGACTCGGTAAAGCGGCCGCTTCCGAAGAAGCGGTTCGAAATCTGTCCAAAGAGATCTTTGGAAATCCGGAAGTCCTTCAGCGGCAGTCGCTCGAACGCCTTCTTGCGGATCTTGCCCGCAATCTTTATAAAATTCGGGTCTCTACCCTCGACTCATTCTTTATGAAGCTGATCCGAAATTTTTCCATGGAAGTCGGACTTCCCGATTCCTGGAAAATCGTCGATGAATCATATCAAACCCGTCTGATCAATCAGGCGATTCGGGCTGCCCTTGAAAATACACCCCGGAATACCGCGATTCGCCTGATGTATCTTCTTTTTCAGGGAGAAACGAGTCGAAATTTCCAGAAGCAAATTTTTAATCTTGCCAACAGTCTGCTCGATATCCTTTATCAATCCAAGCCGGATGCCTGGGAGAAGCTCCCGCACAGTAAAGGGCCCGATCCTCAGGATCTGAATGCAGCCCTGAACGATTTGCAAACGGCGATTGATACCAATAATCTTCCGAAAACCTCAAAAGGCGAACTCAATACACCTTTTTTGAAAGCGGTTCAAAAAGTTCTGGCCGCGGGCGAAAGCGGAAGTTGGGAAAATTTGGCCGACGCCAAGTTAATTCTGTCCGTACTGGACCATTCCCTGATCTTTTCGAGAGTTGATTTCAGTTCTCTTTCTCAGTTGGTTCAGGCCCTTGAGATCATCGTGGAACAAGTTCGGGTATTTATTGTCAATCCGCTCTCGGATCAAACCCGGGCGACCCGATCGCTGCTGGAGCAGATCGGATCTTTTCTCAAAGATCTGAAGTTCAACGAAGGCGCCTATCGGTTTGCGGATTTTCCGCTCTTTCTGGAAGGAAAATTGGCCGCCGATCAGATCATTCATCGCCTTGATGCAAAAACGGAACATCTGCTCCTTGATGAATTTCAGGACACATCACCGCTTCAATGGAGAATCATCGAACAGTTTGCGAATCTGATCCTTGCTCCGAACCGGCAACCGGGCGATCATTCCTCCTTTTTCTGTGTGGGCGATCGTAAACAGGCGATCTACGGCTGGCGCGGCGGAGTTGCCGGAATTCTGGATCACGTGGAAACCTTGCCGAACATTGATCCGCCCTCTTCCCTTCTCTCCAATTGGCGGAGCAGTCCGATCATTATCGATACGGTCAATCAAATATTCAGGAATCTTTTGGTCAATCCCGTTTTATGCGGTGCTCTTCGCGGAAATCCTTACGAAAATCAGGAAGTTCTCTCCAGCGCGGCGGGCGCATGGTCAAGCAAATATGAAGAGCATCAATCTTCCCCCAAAACGAAAGATCTCAAGGGATACTGTTCCTTGGAATCCGCTCCTCTCTTTTTGGATGAGGATCTTCACCGCGGAGATGTCCGGAAATATCTGGACCTCATCAGCGGCGAATCGGAAGAGGATCCCGATTCCGGAGAAAGCCCGGACTGCGGATCCGGATCTGAAGAAATCGCATTGAAAGAATTTTCCGGACAAAAAGGGTTGACACTCGGATATTCGATTTCTCGAATCATGGAACTTCACAAGGATCATCCGGAAGCAACGATCGGCGTTCTTACCCGAAGTAATGATATGATCGGAAAGATCGTTTCCCTGCTTCGCAAACAGGGGATTGAATGCAGTGAAGAAGGGGGAACCGCGCTCGCGAATTCTCCGGCGGTCAAAGCGGTTTTTTCCTTTTTGAAAATCGCGGATCATCCGGGAAATACGATTGCCCTGTTCCATGTTGCCTCCACCCCCCCATTTTCAAAGTATTTCGGAATCGACGAGAACAATTACAATGATCGGGAAGTCGGCGAAAGACTCTCTTCCCTGATTCGGAATAAAATCCTTTCCAACGGTCTTTCCCGCGTTGTGAACGCGCTGGCCGAGATTCTTGCCCCGAGCTGCGATTCACGCGATCAGGAACATCTCGGCAAACTGGTCGAACTGGCCTGTCAACAGGAAGAAAATAATCTTGTCCGGATCGATACTTTTTTGGATTCCGCGCAGACAATGAAATTTGAAACACCATCGGCCTCAAAAATAAGGGTAATGACCATCCATAAATCCAAAGGACTGGAATTCGATATCGTCGTTCTTCCGCAGCTGGACAACTCCATTACGCCCAAGCAGGAAAACGTGATCACATACTCGGCCAAGATTACGGATCCTTATGATGTCGTTGTTCGCTGGATCGCCAAGGAAAAAAAGTCCTGGGTTCCCGGCGAATTCCGCTATTATCTCGATCTTTTTATGCAGCGTAAATTCGAAGAAGAATTTTGCAATCTTTATGTTGCGATTACCCGTGCGGCCCGTCAATTGGTAATGATCGTTTCTCCGGAGAAATCCGAAGCGCCGGAAGATTCCAACTACGCAATGGAAAAAGCGGCAAGAGAGGCGGAAAAGAAATCGGCGTCCAAGAAAAATGAACCTTATTCGGCGCATACCAATGAAAATATTTTAAGAGCGGCGTTGGTAAAATCTGCAAGTCCGGAGAGTCCGAACGATCCCTTTTACCCTTCTGTCCTCTGGTCTTTGGGAGATCCCGACTGGGATGATGCCCGGGTTGATTCCCTGGATGATCATCAAATCGGCAAGAAGGAAGAAGCGCAGACGGATCCCCTTTCTCCGGACGGTCAACGATCCGTATTTCCGGAAATCAAAAACGATCTGATCTCCGAAATTTTCGGCGAATCGAAAGAAGATCCCGATTCTCCTCCGGAGCATGCGCCTTCCTGGAAATCGGGACATCAATGGACCGATCCCGGAAAATTTACCTATGGAACCGCGATTCACCGCTGCTTTGAAGAAATCGAATGGCTTGATGATCATTTACCGGATCCCGATCTTCTGCGATCTGTACTGGTTCCGATCCTTTTTCAAGAGGAATTGATCGAATCGACGATACAGGACTTTTACGCTTCTTGTGAGAAGCCGGCGATCCGATCTTTATTGACATTTTCGGAATATAATAGGCCGGGTCCAACGCCGGTTCATGTTCGCGCAAACATTCACAATCCCCGTTGGCTTGTCGAACGGGAACGTCCTTTTTCCGGGATCAGTAAAAGCGGATCCGTTTCCCGCGGGATCATGGACCGTCTGGTTCTCCTCTATGATGGGAACAGAGTCGTCGGCGCCGATATTATCGATTTTAAGACCGATCGTCTTTTCGATCCGCAAGGCAATTTGATCGATCCCGAAATGGGAAACGATCTGTTCGAACATTATCAAAATCAGTTAAACGAATACGCAAAACGGATCAGCTGGCGGTATTCCCTGGATTTTTCACATATTTCCCGCCGGCTTGCGTTTGTATCCTGCGATCGTGTTGTCGAGGTTAGCGGCAGTCCGCTTTCGGGCTCATGATCCGAAAGAAAAAACAGAATCGTTCGCCAATCAAAAATGGATTTTTCGACTTGAAAAGGATTTAATGATGAAAGGATTTCTCGTTCCCGTTTTATGGCTCATCATCGGATGCCTGGTCGGTTTGCTGATCGGTATCGGGATCTGGTCCCTGATACAAAATCGCAAACCGGATATGCCCGATTCCGTAAAGCGAAATGATCCCGCGAAAATAGAGAGTGCTTTGCCCAATACGGAAGATCCCGCCGTCTCCCCGGCAAATTCCGGATCTGCGCCCGCGGTTGAACAGACGCACGCAGGTGAACGGAATTCCGAATCCGGGAAAAAAACCGCCTCCGATCAGGAGTCTTCATCGGATCCTGTATCTCGGGGAACAGATCCGGACTCAAATGCTCCCGATGAACAGACCGGGATCCCTTCTCAGGGAGATCCTGCCGAGCAGGAAAAGCCTTCCGCGAATCATTCCGATCCCCGGAATCCGGTGCCGGCTCATCCTCAGGGAACGTCGAAAGAAAGTCCGGATTCTACGGAAAAAGCCGATCCCGCTCCTCCTTTAATGATCGAGGAAGAGAATACAAAATTTATCAGTATTCGGGCAAAGATCATCGCTCTTCTGGAGTGCTGGCAGAAGGGAAATTTCATCAAAAATGATCCCGAAGACTATCATCCCCTGTTGAATCAGGGACGGGAAGCCGCTCGATCAATCGAAGAAAAGGCCGACATCCTTCATCAGGAACAGGCCTTTAAAAACGCACTTGAAAAAATCACCGCAAACCGCGTCCGAACATTTCAAACACAAACGGAAGATCTTCAGCGCCGCTTTAATGCGGTCAATGCGCAAAAAACCGGAGCGCCGGATCAGATCCGCAAAGATCTTGATCCCCTTCTTGCGGAAGCCCGGGAATTGGCCGGTATTGAAGTTCCTGAACTCTTGTCCGAGCGAAAAAAGATCCGGGATCTTATTCTTGATCTCGATCTGTATATGCAAAAGAACGAAAAGGTTCTTTCCGATCTGGTAAAATGGGATTCCCTGAACGGAGAAAAAGAGATCCGGATCCGGATGCAGGAGTTTGTGAAAAAATATCCAAAAACACCTTGGGGGATCGACTTTGTGTCTGTTCTTGCCGATTGGGATCGTTTTTCGCAGCTGGAGATCTGGAATCAATTCATAAAGGTCAACGGAGAACATCTGGACCGCTTTGCGCCGGCCCCTGAATACGCATCCGCCGCAATTCATTTTCTTCGGGAAACGAAAGGTAAACTCGATTTTCTTCCCGAATGGAAAATTCTGATGAAAAGATCTCCTGTTCTGATCAAAAACATGGAAAACAGAGACATTCAAAAGCCTGTTCGCGATCTTTTTGAGAACGCGTCGAGCCGGGATCTCTGGGTCTATCATCCGACAAAAGAAGATTGGGTTTATTTATCGGAAGAACCGCGGCCGGGCACCAATTATTATATTGCGGATCTGTTCAACAAGATCAATACGATTGAGATCCCCGGCGCGGAGATCTCTTCGATCCGGCCCGCCGTCCAAGTGGAATTTTTTAAAGATCTTTCCAGTACCGTTCAATCCATTCCGGATAAATCCAAATTTGATAATGCGGGCAAATGGTATTCCGACTGGTGCACTGTTGTCGAAAAACTGCGAAAGAACGAGGATCTTGATCCGTTGGTCCGATTCATGTTTTTAAAAGATGTCTGTACGTTTCTTTCCCAGGGCGACAGCTTTTTTCAGCGCCGCCTTGCCGCTTGGCTTCGTGTTCTGAATACAAGTCCGTTCAATTCCCATCTCGATTGGTTCGACGTAAAAAATCCGAAAACGGCGGCTTGGCGCAAGAACGCGGAACAGCTCCTTGGTTTTTTGAAATCGGATGAACTGGAAGCGGTAAAAAGTACGCAGGAATTGGACGCAAGTATTCCCTCCTGTGCGCGGATCTATCGCCGGATCGGCTGGCTTGATCGGGACCGGGAAGGAAATTGGATGATTCGCGGACGTGCGGAATCTTGTCCGGACGGTGAACTTCTTGTTCTTCGAAAAGGATCTGAAAAAGGAGAATACGATTTTCTCCGGATCGGATCACTGGAAAACGATCTGAAAATTCTCTCGATCGCTTCCAGTGAATTAAAACGGGGAATGCAGGTTGTCTGCGCTTACAAATTGCGCTGATCCACTACGCGTTTGGCCTTTCCTTCACTCTTCGGGATCCGATTCGGTTCGACGAGCTTGACCTTGACGCGAATCCCGATCGTATGCTGAATCTTGTCCGAAATGGTTTTTTGAAGGGCCTCCAGCGATTTCAAAGTATCGTCGAACTTTTCGGGAACGAGTTCGACCTGAACTTCGATATTGTCCAGTCCATTGTCCCGTGTAAGGATGATCTGATAATTGGGAAGCGTTCCTTCAAGGGTAAGAAGGGCGGATTCAATTTGGCCCGGAAAGACATTAACCCCGCGAACGATGAACATATCATCACTTCGATGAGAGATCCGCGCAATACGGCGCAAGGTTCGTCCGCAGGCGCATCGTTCCGGAATAATTCTCGTAATATCTCTTGTTCGATACCGCAAAAGGGGCATTGCCTTTTTACTTAAAGTCGTAAAGACCAGCTCGCCGAATTCTCCGTCGGGAAGCGGCTGCAATGTATCCGGATCAATGATCTCCGGATAAAAATGATCTTCGAAAATGTGCGGACCGGCCTGTTCGGTGCATTCGGCTCCGACACCCGGGCCGACGATCTCGGTCAATCCATAGATATCGTAGGCTTTGATCCCCGCTTCCGATTCGATTCTTTTGCGCATTTCATCTGTCCAGGGTTCCGCGCCGAAGACCCCGATTCGAAGACTCAGATCGGCGATCTTGATCCCCATTTCACGGGCTTTGTCCATAAGATGAATAAAATAGCTCGGCGTACAGGAGATCACCGTTGCGTGAAAATCGCGCATCAGCATGATTTGCCGCTCTGTATTTCCTCCGGAGATCGGGATTACAGAGACACCATGTTTCTCGCCCCCGCCGTGAAGGCCAAGCCCTCCGGTGAAAAGTCCATATCCGAAAGAATTCTGGAGCGTATCTCCATTATTGACGCCAAAAGAGGCAAGTGCCCGGGCAACGACCCGTTTCCATACATCAAGATCGCTTTGGGTATAAGAGACGACGATTGGTTTTCCCGTCGTTCCGCTGCTCGCGTGAAGCCGAACGATCTCGCTCATAGGAACGGCAAACATTCCAAAGGGATAAGTGTCCCGAAGATCCGTTTTCACAATAAACGGAAGCTTGGAAATATCGTCCAAAGAGCGGATTTCATCGATCGATACTCCATGATCTCTCATTTTGTCCCGATACCAGGGAACATTGCGATAGACATGATGGACTGTTCTCAGAAAACGCTGTTCCTGAATTGCCCGAAGATGCTCGGGGGGCATGAAATCCGGATTGCTCACGGGAAGAAAACGTGTCATAAATGAACCTGCCTTAATTGGTTGCAAACGAATTTTCGTTTATTCCGATGAAAGGAAAATTTTTACACAAACCCATTCTATTATACGACGAAAGCGATCTGTGTAAAGTAGAGCGGATTCCCCTATGGAACGGGCAAGAATGAGTAAAATCCCCCTCAAAAGAGAGATTAAAAATTTCGCTATTTCTTCAATGAGAAGGGACGAAAATGCCTTTTCCCCTTGAAAACAGGGTATTTCAGGCAAAAAAATCCTTTTTTTTTCGAAAAAATGGGCGATTTTCGGGAAAATTCCGGAAAAATAATATTGACAGAGTGTATGGTCTTCGGGGATAATATCCAATCATCCTTGTTTTCAGGACGTTTTCGAAATCAGATCGAAAAAAATCGCGGCCAATCATGGAGTTTTTTTATGCGGTCCCGGTATTACTTTTCGTCGATTCGATTCGGCGGCCTTTATGCGGATGCAAATTTTGTAAAATGTTTTGAGGTTAATAGAGTATTTTTTCATTGATGCGCAATTCCGATCCGAATCCGGATTGGGATCTTCCTGAAGTGTCCGGGAACATTGAAATGAAAAACATAAGGTAAACAGGTTTCTTTCAGAAAGGAAATTTTGAGCGATGACAAAAGAAAAAAGTGCCAAGAAAACAGAAAAGAAAGCATTGACAAAAACCCAGATCGTTGCGGCCCTTGCGGAAAAATCCGGATTGAGCAAAAAAGAGATCTCAAAAGTATTTGAAGATCTTTCCGCATTGATCTCTGAAAGTCTTTCCAGCAAGGGAGCCGGAAGCTTCACGCTTCCCGGGCTGATCAAGATCGAAAAGAAAAAGGTTGCCGCAACCCCCGAACGCAAACATGTTGAAAATCCGTTCAAGAAGGGAGAATTCCGCGATATTCCGGCCAAACCGGCTTACAGCAAGGTGAAAGTTCGGGCCCTTAAAGGCCTGAAAGATATGGTCTGATCCCTTTTTTTTTGACGGGACGAGTTCCTGATGAAGTGCTCTGCCCCCCAGAATTGTTCAGAAAGCGAAGTTCTCCGGCTTCGCTTTCTGTATTTAACGGACAATCCGTTTACAGAATCCGAATATACTATAGAATAAGTACATGCTGAACCCTGTTTCTTTGCGCGAAGATTCCGCGCGGATTCGTTGTTCAGTACGTGATTTGGATTCCCTTTTCCAACAGTTTTTCGAGTATTCAGAAAGCGAGTGATTTATGAACAGAACATTTTATCTTCCGGTTGTGTCTGTATTGTTTTTTTTGACGTTTGCCGCTTTTTCGCAGGGAGAAGAGCAAGGTAAAAAGTCCGGGTCGGAAAAAACGATCACCGGCAATACCGCCAATGTTGCAACCGCAAAAGATTATTCCGGTTTTTTCAAAGACCGTGAAGCAACCGACTGGAAAGGATTCAAAAAATATCAGTTTTCCTTCCAGAATCGACAGGCAACGATCGTTGTTCCGCAAAAAGCGGCTGAAGGGAAGCCCTGGATCTGGAGAGCCCGCTTTTTCGGACATGAGCCGCAAACGGATATCGCCCTGCTGAACAAGGGATATCATCTCGTGTATCTGAATTCCGTTCCAATGCTCGGTGCGCCCTGCTGTGTGGAACGCTGGCAAAATTTCTATCTGTTCCTTACGGAAAAATTGGGATTCAACAAAAAAGCAAATCTGGAAGGAATGAGCCGCGGCGGACTTTATGTGATCAATTGGGCCTATAAGTACCCCAATCAGGTTGCTTCCATTTACATCGATAATCCGGTCCTTGATTTTAAATCCTGGCCGGGCGGAAAAGGAAAGGCGAAGGGAACTCCCTCCGAATGGGCAAATATCCTCCGCTATTACGGTTTTTCGGAAAAAGAGGCAATGGAATATAAACTGAATCCGGTCGATATCGCGCCCGAGCTGGCCAAGAAAAAGGTTCCGATTCTGATCCTGTGCGCCGATGCCGATAAAGCCGTTCCTTATGAAGAGAATACAAAGATCTTTGCGGAAAAATACAAGGCGGCCGGCGGTTCGATCGAAGTGATTATGAAGCCGGGATTCGATCATCATCCGCATTCTCTTCCTGATCCTGCTCCTATTGTCAATTTTATTTTAAAATACAATAAATAGAATATTCATACTGTAAAAATATTTTTGTTTGGAACCACGGATGACACGGATAAACACGGATGAAATCAATATAAGATTCGGGACTGCTATTTTTGATGAAAACGTGTTTTTACAAAAAAATATCCGTGAAAATCCGTGAAATCCGTGGTTTCAAAAATCGGTTATTTACAGTTTGGTAGAATAAATCAATGATTGCGGTATGGATTTTGCGTTTTAAAATTAAGATCGGAACAGAGGATCTTTTTTTACAATTTTTACCAAAAAGTGAGAGAATATAAAATGAATACACTTTTTGCGGCATCGATCGCATTGAATCTCAATCCATTGGATTGGAAAGGGAACTCGCAAAAAATCCGCACTGCAATCGAAGGGATTCGGTCGAACAACAGTTCCGCGAAAGTCCTTTTATTCCCCGAATTAACCCTTTCGGGCGTTGGCTGTGAAGATCTTTTTTTCGCGGAACAAACCTCGGAAAAAGCTCTGAACTGTCTTTTCGATCTTTTACCGGAAACGGAGGATATTACGGCGATTGTCGGGCTTCCGCTTGAATACGAGAATCGGCTTTATAAAGCAATGGCCGTTTTGCATCATGGAAAGCTGCTCGGATTTTTCTGTTCCCGATCAATCCCCAATCAGGGAATTCATTACGGGGCCCGATGGTTTTCCGCATGGTCCGGACCGCAGAACAAGATCAAGATCGAAGACAAACCTTATCCGATTGGAAAGGATTATTACCTGATCGATCCCCATTTTCATATCGGGATTCAAAATGAAACGGTGTCCAGTCCGGAACTTGATTATCGTCCGCTGGATCTTGTTCTTATTCCGGACGCCGTTCCTTTTGAGTTGGGAAAACAGGCCGTTCGGAGAAATGAGATCGCCCAACTTTCCCTGAAAAAGGCTTGTCCGGTTCTTCAGGCAAATCTCGTCGGGAACGAAGCGGGAACCCTGATCTATGATGGCGGTGCTTTTATTGCCGCGAACGGAGAATTGATCCATCAGGCCGATCGTTTTTCTTTTGCCGATGTTCAATGGGCTTCCGCGCAAATGGAAAAAATTGATGGAGAATTGAAAATCACTTCCTCCAAGCAATTTCTTCCAGGCTGGGAACTTTCCAATGATGTTCTGTTTGAAGAATTTGCCCGGGCCGTTGCGTTGGGACTGTTCGATTACCTTCGCAAAACACGGTCCAAAGGGTTTACTCTCTCATTAAGCGGCGGTGCTGATTCGGGCGCGATCGCCGTTCTGATCCGCGTGATGGCGGAGATGGGATCCCGATCCGAAGAATTCTTCGAAAAGCTCAATTATATCCCTGCGATTCGGGAACTTAAACAAAAAGGGAATCCAACAGCCGATTCCATTACGTCGGCGCTTTTGACCACAGTCTATCAGGGAACGCGGAACAGCGGGTCCATTACCCGCAATGCGGCGCACGATGTTGCCTCCGCGATCGGATCTGTTCATCATGTTTTCGATATCGATGCGATTGTGGAAGCCTATAAAACCGTGATTTCGGAATCGACAGGCCGAACGCTGTCCTGGGAAACCGACGATCTCGCCTTGCAGAATATTCAGGCGCGAACCCGAGCGCCGGGCGCTTGGCTGCTTGCCAATCTTTCCGGGTCCATTCTCCTGTCTACCGGCAATCGGTCTGAAGCGGCCTGCGGATACGCAACCATGGACGGCGATACTTGCGGCGGACTCAGTCCGATCGGCGGGATTGATAAAGCCTTTCTGCGCCGTTGGCTCCGTTGGATGGAAACGACGGGTCCAAAAGACTTCTTTGCAATTCCTGCTTTGAAAGCGATTAACGATCAGGAACCGACTGCGGAACTTCGGCCGGGATCCGGGCAAACCGATGAAGCGGATCTTATGCCTTATTCCGTTCTGAATCTGTTCGAACAGGCCATTATTCGCGATAAATTATCTTCGACAAAAACGTTGGAATTCGTTCAAAAAGGAATCGAAAATGATCCCGTCTGCAAAGATATGGATACCAGCCGTTTGGAAGAATGGATGGAACGCTTTTACCGCCTTTGGACGAACTCCCAATGGAAAAGAGAAAGGTTTGCGCCCGCTTTCCACCTCGACGATCATGATCTTTCGCCGGTTTCCTGGTGTCGATTTCCCATTCTCTTCTCCGGCTTTTCCGGATGAAGCGCCGAATTGCTCAATAAACC
>JAUNSU010000128.1 GCA_030539035.1 Planctomycetia bacterium | reverse complement strand
TTTTGTCCTATTTCTTTCAAGTTTTACCCATAGTTCGTGTCAGAGAGCCAAATATTATTAGGGAACAAAACACACAAATAAAAAAATCACCTTATTACTTCACGAGGTCCGATATTTCAAAAGCCCCTCAGCGCCTCTGCGCCTCAGCGCGAAAAAAAATTACGCCGGAATTTTGTGAATATATCGAATTCGCCAATAGACCATTCGTGGTTATCCGTGATCATCCGCGGTTTCAAAAACGGTTATTTACAGTTTGAGTAAAGCTTACAGGATTGAAGTTGGATTATTTGTTAAATTTTGGTGATGAGTTATTGAAAAACGGAATAAGCAGAATCTCTAATGGTTTATAGAGATCTGCTTTCGCCGCGCCGCCGCGCAAAATAAAGTCTTTCAACCTTATACAAAATCGTATCGCGCTGCGGCGAAAATGCGAGAAATCATTATTTTTCCGGACTTATTTCAGGAAATCGGCGATTCGATCGAACGATTCTTTCAGATTCTCCATACTGGTCGCGAAAGAGGCGCGGAAATATCCTTCTGTTCCGAAAGCGCTTCCCATTACGGTTGCGACCTTTTTCTGCGCAAGAAGTTCCAGACACCACTGTTCGCTTGTATCGATCTGTTTGCCGCCGTATTTTCGGCCGAGATGTTCCTTGATATTGACGAAAGCGTAAAAAGCGCCGCCCATCTCCGCGCAGCTGAGTCCGGGGATATTCCGAATCCGATCCGCAACGTAATTGCGCCGCTTCTCAAATTCAACGAGCATCGTTTTTACACAGCTCTGATCGCCGGTAATCGCGGCAAGCGCGGCGTATTGGCTGATACTGCACGGATTCGAAGTCTCTTGACTCTGAAGACTTCCCATCTTTTTCGATACCGCCGCCGGAGCAATGGTCCATCCGATTCGCCATCCGGTCATCGCATAGGTTTTACTGACCCCGTTGACAAGGATCGTCCGATCCTGAAGTCCGTCCCGAACAGTCGGAAAACTCGTAAAACGATGATCTCCATAGATCAGATTTTCATAGATCTCATCGGCGATTACAAACAGATCCTTTTCGACGACAATATCCGCAAGAGCTTTGAGCTCTTCCTTGCTGTAAAGATTCCCGGTGGGATTCGAAGGATTGCAAAGAAGGAGCATACGGGTCTTCGGTGTGATCGCCGCGCGAAAATCGTCCGCAGTCAATTTAAAATCATCCGATTCTTTCGTTTGAAGCACAACGGGAACCGCGCCGCACAATTTGATCAGAGCCGTATAGCTGACCCAGCAGGGAGCGGGAACGATCACTTCGTCGCCCGGATTCAGAGTGCAGAAAAAAGAATTGTGAAGGGCATGCTTGGCCCCGTTGGAGATCACACATTGAGTCGGATCGTATTCCAGGCCCCATCGATCTTTATAGTTGGCGACGACCGCTTTCTTCAATTCCGGAATTCCGCTGGCGACAGTATATCGGGTATGTCCGGCCGCAATCGCGGCAACGGCGGCATCGCAAATATGCTTAGGGGTCCCGAAGTCGGGTTCTCCAAGGCTCAGATCATATACGGTTTCTCCTTTGGCTTTGAGCTCTTTTGCTTTGCCCGACATGGCCAAAGTAGCGGAAGGTTCCATGCTTTGAACGATTTTGGAAAGTTCGATCGACATTTTCAACTCCAATCGGTTTGTCTGAAGATTTTTAAGTTTCATGTCCTGTCAAAAATCACCTGCGGTGATCGTTGATCTTTTATTGGATTACTGGATAATGCAATAAATCAGGGACACCGGATCCGTCCGATTCGATTTATGAACCGGATAATCAAAGACTTCTGCCGTTCTTTCCGGAGAGAAGGGGAAACGCCGTCCTCCGATGATCTTCCCGGCAAAACGTCTTAATCGTCCATGATATCACCAAAAAAGGAAAAAGACAAGGGGGAAGAATCGATTCCTCTTCTTTTTTCTTTCTGCTGCCCACCCCTTGTTAAAATACGAAAAAGAGGTATTATCTCAATATATATATTGAGGAAATATCACTTAAAAATATAAAGGAGAAGAATTTTGGCCTCGACTTCGAAAAAGAAAGAGTCCGGTACCCGATTAATGAGCGGAGCGGAAATTGTTGTCGAATCGCTGGTTCGGAACAAGATCGATACCCTGTTCGCCTATCCGGGCGGATATACTATGCCGCTTCATCAAGTTTTGACCCGATATCGGGACAAAATTCGCGTCATTTTGCCCCGGCATGAACAGGGAGGAGGCTTCGCCGCACAAGGATATGCCCGATCAACAGGGAAGATCGGGGTCTGTATGACGACAAGCGGTCCCGGCGCAACCAATATGATCACAAGCATCGCCGATGCCAAGCTCGACAGTATTCCCCTTCTTGCGATCAGCGGCCAGGTCGCGACCAATGTGATCGGGTCGGACGGCTTTCAGGAAACTCCGATCACCGAAGTTTGCCGAAGTATTACCAAACATCATTATCTGGTAACCAAAATTGAAGATATTGCCCGAATCATTGATGAAGCGATCTTTGTCGCGATGACCGGCCGGCCGGGTCCTGTTCTGGTCGATATTCCAAAAGATCTTCAGACGACGCAATGCTATCCGGAATTTGGCGTTCCGATGAACCTGCCCGGCTATTCGGGCAAGACCCCGAAGCCGAAACCGGAAGAGATCGATCTTTTGATCGAAGCGCTTCATCGGGCCAAGCGTCCGGTCTTTTTTGTCGGCGGCGGAATGGTTTCTTCGAACGCGTGCGCGGAATTTCTCAAAGCGGTCGAAAAGACAGGGGTTCCGGTGATTACATCAATGACCGGTCTTTCCGCGTTTCCGCGGGATCATCATCTTGCTCTCGGAATGGGCGGAATGCACGGCGGCGTCTACGCGAACAAGGCGATTCATGAATCCGATCTTTTGATCGGACTTGGTGTTCGCTTCAGTGATCGGGTAACCGGCAAGGTCTCCGAGTTTGCGAAAGGGGCCCGTCTCTTCCAGATCGATATTGACGCTTCCGAGATCAACAAGATCAAAAAGACGAATTACGGACTCGTCGCCGATCTTTTGGAAACCATGATCCTTTTGAATAAAAAGCTGAAGGATTATCAAAAGCCGGATCTTTCCGGATGGTATGAAAAGATCGAAGGATGGAAAAAGCAGTATCCGCTTTCCTATGATCATGAGTCGCCTTACATCCTTCCGGAAGCGGCGATCGAAGAACTTTCGAATGCGACGCAAGACCGGAAAACGATCATCGCGACCGGAGTGGGCCAGCATCAGTTGTGGACAACGCAATTCTATCATTTTTCCAAGCCGCGAACCTGGTTGTCCAGCTGCGGATTGGGAACAATGGGATTCGGACTTCCCGCCGCGATGGGAGCCAAGATCGCCAATCCCGATGCCCTTGTCGTCGATATCGACGGCGATGGAAGTTTGCAGATGAATATTCAGGAAATGGCGACCTGCCATACGGAAAAGATCCCGGTCAAGATCATGCTGATCAATAATCAGCACCTCGGCAATGTAATGCAGTGGGAAGATCGTTTCTACGGATCGAATCGGGCCAACACGTATCTTGGAATGATCGATGATCCGGAAGCGTTCGGCAAAGGGGACGGGATCAGTCCGAAAGTCCGCTATCCCGATTACGCGATGATTGCCCGCGGATACGGCTGGGATGTGATCAGTATATCGCGCAAGAAGGATCTCGCGGCCGCGATTCAGGAGATGATCAACAGTCCGAATCCTTTCCTGCTTGATCTTGCGACGCCCTATAAGGAACATGTTCTTCCGATGACCCCTCCCGGCGGGACCATCGACAACGTGATTCTGAAATAATTTCATCATTTGCTTTAAAAGGATAATAATATGCCGATCAGTACAGAACAGCTTGCCAAAGCAGGTGTTGTCGGAGCAGGCGGAGCCGGATTTCCAACTCATGTCAAGCTCTCCGCGAAAGCCGATACCGTTGTGATCAACGCCGCCGAATGTGAACCGCTTCTTCATAAAGATCAGGAGCTGATCCTGCATTACGGCGACCGTCTGGTTGAAGGACTTCGGCGCGCGATGGAAGCAGTCGGAGCGAAACGGGGAATTGTCGGGATCAAACGCAAATACGATAAGGTGATCGCGCATTTGCAAAAGCTGCTGCTGCCGGGAATGGAAATCGGACCGTTGGACGATGTCTATCCGGCGGGCGACGAATTCATTCTCGTGTATCAAACGCTTGGCCGCGTGATCGCTCCCGGCGCGATTCCCATTACTGTCGGCGTTGTTGTTTTAAATGTCGAAACGGCCTGCAATGTCGCAGTTGCCGATCGTACTCCCGTGATTGAGAAGTATGTCTCCATTGCCGGCGCTGTTCAAAATCCCTGTACGGTCTGCGTTCCGATCGGCGCTCCTCTTTCCGTCTGTCTTGAGGCGGCGGGCGGTGCCAATATCGATGATCCCGCTTATGTTGTCGGCGGCGCGATGATGGGATTTCTCACGGCCGATCTTTCCATGCCCGTCTCGAAAACAACCGGCGGGTTAATCGTTCTGCCGAAAGATCATTTTATTGTTCAGCGAAAGAGCTGGGATTGGGAAAAAGCAGCCCGGGTCGGAAGAGCCGCCTGCGATCAATGTTCCAAGTGCACCGAACTGTGTCCGCGATATCTGCTCGGACATCCGATCGAACCGGCGAAGACCATGCGGAGCCTGGGATTCAATCTTTCGATGGAAGCGAACACCGCGGGATCCCAGTTTTGCAGCGAATGCAATTTGTGCAGCTATTGTTCCTGTCCGGAAGGGCTGGATCCCCGTCGGGTCAACGCGCAGAACAAGCAGCGGATCTTTAAGGAAGGGAAACGATGGACGAATCCTCCATTCGATCCGGAGCGGGCCGAACGTCTGATGAGTTTCCGAAAAACTCCGACGGCCCGACTCATGCAGAGGATCTGTTTGACACAATTCGTCAATAAGGGCCCTCTTCTGGAGGCCCGTCCGAATGTCTCTTCAGTGGAGATCCTTTTGAAGCAGAATGTCGGCGCGGCGGCGGTTCCTGTTGTCAAGATTGGCGATCATGTTCGGGCAGGGGATCCGGTGGCCGTCCGTCCGGTGGTCGACGGGAAAACCGCGCTCGGCGTGGATCATCACGCATCGATTGATGGAATCATTACCGCGATTTCGGATCGGGGTATTCGAATCGATCGGCAGTAAACGGAAGGTCCCATGCTCGAAATCAATCAAGATTTTTCCATTCCGCTTTCGGAGATCGAATTTACGTATGCGCGAAGTTCAGGGCCGGGCGGGCAAAATGTCAATAAAGTATCGAGCAAAGCGATTCTGCGCTGGGATCTTGTTCATTGTCCGAATTTGACTCCGGAAGCAATCGCGCGGTTCGGGGAACTTTTCCCTTCTTATCTTACGAAAGAGGGTGAGGTTGTGATCATGAGCCAGGAGAGCCGGGACGCTCCGAAAAATCGGATCAACTGCCTCGAAAAACTCCGGTCCATGCTGATCGCCGCGTTGAAAAAGAAGAAGCCCCGTATTCCGACGAAACCGACGAAAGGATCGATCCGGCGCCGACTCGAAGATAAAACGCGCAATGCGGAAAAGAAAGAGCGCCGAAAAAAAGTAGAAGACTAATTTTTTGAAGGGAGGATCCGATGGCTCAGGCAACGCGAAGTTTACAGGATGCTTATCAGCAATGGATGGAACAGGCGAAAGCCGCCGACGGCGATTATATCGTTCTCATGCTTCAGCGGATTATTCAGGAAGCATCGGCGCGCCGGGCAAGTGATGTTCATCTTCAGCCGGGCCGATCCGCGATCGATGTCCGGTTCCGGCTTGACGGAGTTCTTTACAAGATCGGGGAACTGCCGCTTGCCAACGTTGCGCAAGTTGCGGCCCGAATCAAGGTTCTTTCGAATCTTACAACGTTTAAAACAGATGAACCGCAGGAAGGGCGAATCCGCAAAGGTCTGATCCCCTTTGTTGATCGGGACATTCGAATCAGTACCGCTCCGTCCCTTTACGGGGAGCGGATCGTTGCCCGATTCTTTTCGGAAGGAAACCGTTTTCAGCTTCCGCTTGAACTTGGCTTTTCTCCCGAGATCCTTCGCGATTTGAGTCTTGCGGTTCAGAAGACGAGCGGCGCGATTCTGATCACAGGTCCGGCGGGAAACGGAAAGACGACAACGGTCTGCGCATTACTGCGCGCTCTGGTCGGAATGGAAAACGCGACTCATGTCGTTCGAAGTATTATCTCATTGGAAGATCCGATCGAATACGCGATCGACGGAGTTGCCCAAATGGAAGTGTCCCGATCCGGAGAAACAACACTGGATAAATTGATCCGGTATCTGCTGCGGCAGGACCCTGATGTGATCATGATCGGTGAAATTCGGGATCGCGCAACAGCGGAAGCCGCATTGCAGGCTGCGCTGACCGGTCATCTTATTCTTTCCACGTTCCATGCGAGTGATACATCCAGCGCGATGTGCCGTCTTCTTGAGTTGGGGCTTGAACCGTTCACAATTCGAAGCAGTGTTTCCAATATTCTGAATCAGCGGCTGGTCCGGCGTCTTTGCCCGAAATGCGCGAAGAAGAACAATACCCCTCAATCGATGCGGATCCTGAACGAGGATATTCGATTTTCAACGTGGTATGAACCGGTCGGATGTCCCCACTGCCTGGGAACCGGATATACAGGGCGTTTTCTCATCGCGGAATCCCTTCCGGTCAACGAAAATGAGATGGCCAACGCCATTTTGGATCGAAAAGACGCTTCTACAATTCGGAAGATCGCAAGTGATTGCGGAATGATCTCTCTTACCAAGGCCGCCCATCAGCTGATCCAGTCGGGACAAACATCGCCGCTGGAAATCCTTCGTGTTCTCGGCGGCTGATCTGTTGATCTGTTAAAATACATACGATCCGCTTTCGCCCGGTCGGAAGCGGATTCTGTTGTTTTTCCTGTTGTTTTTTCTGTTAAATTTTCCTGTAGATATTGCGCTTGATATGATGAAGAAAATTTCCCGTCTGCTCGGTTTGGATCCGTTTGTATTGCTTTTGTTTTTCTCGATTTTTCTCGCCTGGATTTTTCCGAAGCCGGGAAGCAGTACAGATACGGTCTCTCTTTACTCGGTTTCCCATTACGGGATCTCCCTGATCTTTTTCTTTTACGGTCTTCGATTAAACTGGATCAAGATTCGGGAAGGGCTCTTCAATCTTAAATTGCATTTGGTCGTATTGGGCGCAACGTTTCTTCTTTTTCCGCTGCTGGTCCTTCTGATCATGTTTTATTTTCATGGAATTCCGACCGCACGGGAGATCATGGATCTGGACAGGATGGGAATGGTCGCGACGTCCCATCTGCAAACGGTTGGAACAGGTCTTTGGCTTGGGATCTTTTTTCTCGCCGCGCTTCCTTCCACGGTCTCCTCGTCGGTGGTAATGGTCAATATCGCGAAAGGAAATGTGCCCGGCGCGATCTTCGACGCGAGTATATCGAGTCTGCTCGGGGTCTTTTTTACACCGCTTTGGATGGGGATCTTCATCACTTCGGAGACAGGCGGACAGGGGCTTTCCCAGGTTCTTGCATCATTGACCTTTCAGGTTCTGGTTCCTGTTCTTCTCGGAATTGCCCTGCATCGTCCTTTCGGGTGGTTCTCGGAAAAATATGATTCCCTGTTGAAGAAGTTCGATCAGACGATCATCCTTTTGATCGTCTATACTTCTTTTTGCCATTCGTTTGAAGAAGAGATGTTTTCCGGACTTTCGATGAGGCTTCTTATTCTTCTTTCCGCAGGAATGATCGCGCTTTTTTTCATCGTATATTACATCATCGACTTTGTTGTCTATTTTCTCAAATTCAATCGGGAAGACCGGATCACCGCGCTGTTTTGCGGATCCAAAAAATCGCTTGTTCACGGAACCGTAATGTCGATGGTGATTTTGGGGAATCCGAAGCTCGCCGGAATTTTGATCCTTCCGACAATGATCTATCATGCCCTTCAGCTTCTGATCGTAAGCATGATCGCGAATAAAATGCGGAAAGAGTAATGTTTACCGCTTTCCGGTAATCCTTTCAAAAAGATCACTTTTCAGGAAGAGTCCAATTTCAGCGCGCCGATATCCTTTCCAGTTCGAGTGGAAAACATCACTTTGAAAACTTTGAAAGGAATAAAATGAAACGGTATATGAAGCGGACCCTTCCTGTTCTCTTGTCTCTTGTCCTGATCGGAATCCGAATTCAAAATTTGAACGCGGCGGCATACGACATCACGCAGACGATGCAGATCACCACGTTCGCGGATCCGGCAACAAACGGCGGTGTCAATATCGGAGTGCTCACTCCTTCCGATACGATCTCCCTGCAGGGAGGGACTCTCGCGATCACTGGATCCGGATCGCCTTACAGCGCTCTGATCGGATCAGGCGCGGGGATCAGTACCGGATTCGGCTGGGGAACCGGCGGGACCTTTAATATCGGATCCGATGTCGATCTCTCCATAAACACTTCGACATCGACAACGGCTGTCAATATCGTCAATTCCGGGCCGGGAACGCTGAATCTTACATCAAGCGATCCTGTTTATCTGAATATCAATACCAGTGCCGGATCGATTCAGACCAGTTCCGATCTGATCACTTCCCAGCCTCTGATTCTTTCCAGTGCGGCGTCCGAACCGGATCCAACCATTACAGTCAACGGCAATTTAACCGCGCAAAACGGATCGAAGATCAACGCCGGAAGCATTAACGTACTTGGCGAATATATCAATAACGGAACACAAACCGATATTACAGGATCCTTGACGGCGGAAACCGCAACCTTTAACAGCGGCGGTCTCTATGTTTTCAACGGCGGATCTTTCAATATTACAGGAGCGGCAAATTTTACTGTTCAATCCGCAATCGTCAATTACGGAGATATTACCGTCGGCGAGAATTCCCAGTTCGACGCGACTACAGTCGCCGATATTGGAACGATGACCATCGGAGACGGATCGGTCTTTACCGGACTTTTTACAAACAGCGGAGCGGTCGATATGCTCGGATCGGCGACCCTGTTCCATGTTCTCAATCTCAATGAAATGAATATCGCGGACGATGCGATCTTTAACGGAGAATTCGATAATTACGGCGGGGTCTTTACCATCGACGGGAACGGTACTTTCAACAATACCGCGATCGTCGAAAACGGATCCGTTCTCGATATCAAGGGAGACGCAACTTTTACCGGATCGACGACCGTTTCCGGCGGATCCCTTCTTGTCGGAGGAAATATCAGCGCGGATGGAATGACAACGACAGGGAATTCCATTCTCGGATTGAGCAACAAACTGACGGGATTCGATCTCGGCAACTTGATCTCGACCAGTACGATCAATCTTTCGACTGGAACGACGATTCAGACAGATCTTTCCGATCTGATCTCGATCAAGGGAACGACTCTTCTGATGCATATTGTTTCCGG
Organism: Planctomycetia bacterium; assembly: GCA_030539035.1. Lineage (GTDB taxonomy): Bacteria > Planctomycetota > Planctomycetia > Pirellulales > Thermoguttaceae > JAUNBG01. The sequence goes on along the minus strand of JAUNSU010000128.1, from coordinate 1,609 downwards.
TGATTCAACCGATCAATTTCAGATCGGCGGAGCTCCAACCGATACGCAGACCGTTGCCGCACTGATCGGATCAAATACGGCGTTGAGAACGATCTACGCGGTAGATACTGGTACCGGATACGATATCTATGCAAACGCACGAACTTTAGGGGATTACGCACAGGACGCCGGACTTCAAAAACCCGCGGTCGATGCGGGCAGCAGTGTCGATGATATGATCGGAAAACTGGATCCTTCCAATCCGGTTTACGATATGGCCGACGATCTGTATAATGAAACGGATCAGGAAGTGATTAATCAGACCCTTTATAATCTTGCCGGCGGATACGGAGTCGAAAACCTTTTCGCGATGACGTTGACCCATCTCGGACAGGCGGGCAGTCCTTACTTCTTTGGAAACACATCCGGAAATTCCGTGATCGATAATCCTTGTGCCTTGTCCGATCAGAAAGAGATCCGATTCGCCTCGTATTATGAATCGATGTCTGCGAACGGCAACTTTTTCCAGCATGGATTCAATCTTCATCGGACGGGCTTGATCGTTGATCTGTGTCAATGTCTTTCGCCGCAGATGTCGGGAGGGATTCTCTTTTCGTATGATGCGCCCCGGCTGCGGCAGTCGGGCTCTCTTGCCGGATATGCAGATCAATTTCATTCACGGCTGGATCTTGATCATTATGAGCTTGCGGCGCACGCGGAATACACGTTTGAAAACGGAATGCGATGTTCCGCCTTTGTCGGCGGCGGATCCTGGAATATGGATCTGAATCGCCGCGCCTGGGGAACCAGTTCCAATGATCTTGCAATGGATCGGACATTCGAAGGAAATACGGACGGCAATACTCTGTCGGGATCTGTGTATTTGACCTTGCCGATTCAGAAAATCGATTTCTGGACGATTACCCCGGTAATCGGAATTGATTCAGAACATGCCTGGCTTTACGGATTCGAAGAGAGTTCGACGGGTTCCGGAAACTGGCAAGAGATGAACAATCTTTCGGAAGGAAACTTCTACTCGCCGGTTCAATATGGAAGAACATATTATGATCGGACAATGGCCCGTGCGGGGATCTGCTGCAATTACGAGAAGAACCGGACGGAACTTGTTTTCAATCTATTTTACGGAACGCAGCTTGGCGGAGAAGATTACGCGGAGGTTCCGGTCAATACTCTTGGCGGTGTTTATGAGGGAACGATTCAGGGATTCGGGATCGGAAGGGAAACGCTTAATCTCGGCGGCGGGATCCGATTCGATTTGAATACACTTCGGACCGCCTCGCTTTCCGCGAATTACAATTATTACACGCTTGCAAACGCACAAGCGTCCAACATCATCACCGCTCTTCGCTGGATCTGGTAGACGATCGGATTATCGAATAAAGATTCCGAACACGGTTCGAATCCGAGCGCTGGGATGGTGCCCGTCCCGGGCACCCGGCGGCAACGCCGCCGCTCTGTGATGGGGTTGAAATCTGCAATAAACGCAAACTTCCATTAACCCGGGGAAGCAGAGAAAACACCGATCTCGAATACGGCGGGAATCCGAGCGCTGGGACGGTGCCCGGGAGCGTATGGGATATGGTTGTTCATTGGGAAGACAGGAGGTGAA
>JAUNSU010000127.1 GCA_030539035.1 Planctomycetia bacterium | reverse complement strand
GAAACCACGGATTTCACGGATTTTCACGGATACTTTTTTGGTAAAAACACGTTTTTATCAAAAATATCAGCCCCGAATCTTATAATGATTTCATCCGTGTTTATCCGTGTCATCCGTGGTTCCAAACAAAAATATTTTTACAGTATGAGTAACCAATAGAAATGGACCGGGAGAAACTGTCAAACTGGGGAATCAGGGAACAGATTACAGGAGGTTTTTCGCATGAAAAATCGGAGGATCAGGAAAAATTCGCTTTTTATCGAAAAGAATCTGGAAAATAATTGGGTCCGGGGGTGTTTTTTTGGGCAAATCTGATATATTATAGGTATGTTGTTGTCTATAGTAAGGTCTTTCGAAAGATTTTACAAATTTTACCCGAAAGGAAGTGTTGTGTATGCAGATTAATGTTTTTACCCGACATGGGAGTATGGCGGAAGCCACTCGACAAAAAATCACGGAAAAAATGGAAAAATTAGGACGCCTGCTCGACAAAATTTCCCGGATCGACATCACGGTCGATATGGAAAAAGAGGACGTCTCCACGGTTGATGTGCTTGTCGCGACGGATTATAAAAAAGATTTCTCGGCCACCTATTCTTCGGACAATCTTTTCGGCGCGGTCGATCAGGTTTTGGAAAAGGTTTCCGCCCAAATTCGTAAATTTAAAGAAAAAATGACAGAACACTAATCGCGGCAATTTCCCGATCACAGTGTGATTTCCTTCGTGGGGATCCGTTTTCGCACCTTTTTTCAGGGAGAAAATGTTTTTTACACACTGTCTTCGGATTTTGCAGGCCATAGATACAAAAGGAGTTTGTTTGATGAAATTTGCCGATTTTATACTTGTCGATGCGATTCGCACCGAAATTAAGGCAACAGACAAAGAAGGCGTTATCCGGGAGATGGTTCAGGCTCTCCTTGATGCCGGAGGACTCAAGGAATCCGATTATGAAAGTATTGTTCAGGCGATACTGAAGCGGGAAGAACTGGGATCCACCGGGATCGGGCGCGGAATCGCCGTCCCCCACACAAAGCATGTCAGTATGGAACGGCTCGTTGGAACCGTTGCCGTCAGTCGGGATGGGATCGATTTCGACAGCTTGGACTGCGAAAAAGTCAATCTCTTTTTCCTCCTCGTTTCCCCAACCGATCATCCGGGCGAACATTTGCGCGCTCTGGAACACATCACTTGCCATTTAAAAGATGATGCGTTCTGCCGTTTCCTTAAACAGTCGAGAAATCGGGACGATATTCTCCATCTGCTCGATGAAGCCGACAACGACGTTTATTCCAAGTAGTTTCCTTGACCTTTCGATTTCCGGAGGAACCTTTTGAGATGAAGATATCAAAAAAATTAACTGTCAAAAACAAGGCGGGTTTTCACTTGCGGGTCGCTTCCATGATCTGCAAAAAAACAGCCAGTTTTAACGGGGAGGTCTGTCTCATCAAGGGTCCCTATCGGGCCGACTGTAAAAGTTGCCTGGACCTGCTGGCCATTATGGCCCCCATGGGCGTGGAACTCACTCTCGAAGTCGATGGCAGCGATGAAAATGAAACCAATTCTCTCGTCAATGCCATTACGGAAATGTTCAATACAAAGTTCGGCGAAGACGAGTTCGCCCCAAACGCTGCGAGTGCTTCCTGAAGCCGCGCATCATGCCAGCGCTCTTTGCCTTCGCGCCCTCCATTTTGTTCGCGATCCGGCCTCTTTAAGAGCCTGATGCATGAAACGGCAATTATAAATCAATGAAAACATATCAAGGAATTGCGGTCTCTTCCGGGATCACTATCGGCGCGGCCATGGTGCTCGATAATGGAAGGTGCCGTATCAATCGACGAAGAATCGAAGATTGGGATGTCGCCGCGGAGGTCATCTCCCTCGACGAAGCTTTTAATTCGGTCCGAAAACAACTCACCGAAAACAGGGATTCTGTTTCCCGTGAACTCGGAAATGAGTATGGGCAAATCTTCGAAGCCCACTTGATGATCCTCGCCGACAAACGTCTGCGACAGGAACTGGAAACCTACATCCGCGAACAAAATTATTCCGCCGAATACGCCGTTAATGTCGTCTTCGAACATCACGCCGATCTCCTTCGAAAATTGCAAAGCGGGGATTCCCTTTCCGAACGCGCAAACGATATCCTCGATATCGAAGATCAGCTCCTTTGCGTCCTCATGGGCGTCCGGAAAAAATCGCTCAGCAATCTCGAACGGCCTGTCATCATTCTCGCTCCCTCCCTTACTCCCAGCGAAACGGCCAATGTCGATCGCGATAATGTCCTCGGCATCGGAACAGAAACCGGTGGACTCGGATCCCATACGGCCATTGTCGCCGCCGCCCTCCAAAGTCCCGCGATCCTCGGTATCGGGCAGTTCCTCAACGAAGTCAACGATGGGGATATCGTTATTATCGACGGGAAAAAGGGACACATCATCGTCAATCCCGATGTGGAGACCATTACCCATTACGAACGCGAAAAAGAAAAGGCCCATGAGCTCCGGAAAAAGCTCGCAGAAGAAACCCGCGTTCCTGTCCGAACAATCGACGGAGCCGATATCGCCATCTACGGAAATATCGAATTCCCTTACGAAGCCAAATCCTGTATGGAACATGATGCCGCGGGAATCGGCCTTTATCGAACGGAATTCCTTTATTTGGCAGCCTCTCCGAATTCACTTCCCGACGAAGAGGTCCATTTCAACGCCTATAAAGAGGTCGCAGAAACCATGAAAGACCGGATCATTACGATCCGAACCTTCGATCTCGGAGCCGACAAGCTCCCCAACGGGGTCTCTTTCGTCAATAATGCGGAACGAAATCCTTTCATGGGACTTCGAAGTATCCGTCTTTCATTGCGAAATACCTCCATGTTCCGCAAACAGCTCCGCGCCATTCTTCGCGCAAGCGTCTACGGCAAATTCCGGATCATGTTCCCCCTGATCTCCAATATCGTCGAATTCCGGCAGGCAAAAATGATCGTAAACGACGTCGCCGAAGAACTTTACGAAGCGGGAATCCCTTACGACAGCAATATCCCCCTGGGGATCATGGTCGAGGTCCCTTCCACGGTGATCATGCTTTCGGCCTTTGTGCGGGAAGTTGATTTCTTCAGCATCGGAACAAACGACCTTTGCCAGTACACACTCGCCGTTGACCGGAGCAATAAAGACGTTTGCGGGCTTTACAATACAGATGATCCCGCGCTTGTCCGTTTGATCCAGTACGCGATTCGGGTCGCCGATCATTACGACAAACCGATCTCCCTTTGCGGGCAGATGAGCAGTAATCCGATTTACACAATGCTCCTTTTGGGACTCGGACTCCGCCATTTCAGCGTTTCCCCCTACATTATTCCCGAAATCAAGGAAATTTGCCTCAAGGTCTCTTTGGCCCAATGCAAGGAAATCGTAAAAAAGGTCTTTCTTATGGAAACTTCACGCGATATCCGAAGTTTTCTGAAAAGGGAAACAGAGCGTTTACTGAACGTCGATTTCGACGAATAATTGAAAAAAGAGAAAAATTTATGTTCTTTTCGTTCGGATCGAATCCGCATTGCCGGATCCTTTCGAAAAAGGGAAAAGAGGGTTAATCAATATTTTAACGGTTTTCCGTACCGCATCAACTTCATCCGGAGTTTCTTTCGGAAAACAGATTCGCAAGAATTGAAAAGAAGAGCGTCCGATATGGAAAAAAGATCATCATCAAGCTGTTCCGATCAGCAAGGCAGTGTCGGAACAGGCGCTTCGGCAAACCGATCGCGCTATCGAATCCATTATACAAAAAAAGGAAATGTTTGTTTTATCGGCCATCGTGATTTGATTCGGGCCGCGGAGCGAATGATTCGCCGCGCCCGTCTTCCCATCGCTTTGAGTGAAGGATTTCATCCGAAGCCGAGGATCAGTTATCTTTCCGTCCTTCCGCTTGGTTTTGCAAGCGAGGATGAAGTTCTGGATCTCGTCTTAACCGAAAATATCGAAGAACAGGATCTTCTGGATCGGCTCAACGCCGTTCGCGTAGAAGGAATCGACTTTCTCAAGGTCGATCTTCTTGCTCCGGAAGAGGCTAAAAAGCAGCCGGGCGCGTTCGTTTATCGAATGGCCCTTCCGGATCGGGATCCGTCCGCGATCCGGAACGCGATTCAGGCGTTCCTCGACTCCGATTCTTTTTCGGTCGCAAAAAGCAATGGAAAAATTGTCGATGCCCGTATTCCCGTTCGGGATCTCTCCCTGAACGACGAAAATATCCTCTCCATGGATCTCGCCGTTCAAAAGGGACCGGAAGCCGGGGTTAAAGAAATTTTAACCGTGCTCCAACTCGAAAACGAACTTTTTCGTTCGATCTTTCCCGTTCGAACGAAATCTCTTTTTCTTTAAATTTCCAGGTATTCGACCGCATCGGTATTCCGAAATACCACTGCTGAAAGAAAGAATCGAATTTTATGACACAAGAAATGCTTGTGAACGTCCGCCAGCCCGAAGAATGCCGCATCGCGATCGTCGATAAGGGAGTTCTCGAAGAACTTTACGTCGAACGAAAAGCAAACGACAACTATGTCGGCAATATCTATAAGGGCGTGATCGTCAATATTGAACCGGGAATTCAGGCCGCTTTCGTCGATTTCGGCGAAGGAAGAAATGGATTCCTGCATATCAGCGACGTAGAACCCCATTATTTCAAACAGGCCCCCAATTTTAAATCCCAGGAACCAAGCGGACGAAATCGCAGCAGAATCCGGCAGGACGACGATGATGATATGAACGCGTTCGGACGTCCCCGGATCAAACCGCCGATCCAGGATATTTTTCAGCGCGGCGACGAAGTCGTCGTTCAGGTGATCAAGGAAGGAATCGGAACAAAAGGCCCCACCCTTTCCACTTATATCAGCATCCCCGGCCGGTATCTTGTTCTGATGCCCTCTCTCGGACGTGTTGGCGTTTCCCGTAAAATTGAAGAGGAATCCGTTCGAAAAAAACTCAAAAGCATTATGAACGAACTCAATCCGCCGAAGGGATTGGGCTTCATCGTCCGAACCGCCGGATCCGACAAGACCCGAAAAGATCTTGCCCGCGATCTCGCCTATCTTATGCGCCTTTGGAAAGTGATCGTCAAGCGGATCCGAACATTGCCCGCCCCGATCGATATCTATGCCGAAAGCGATATGATCATCCGAACGATTCGCGATGTCTTTACCACGGACATTTCTTCCATCGTGATCGATGAAAAAGGTGCCTGCGACCGCGCTCGCGAATTTCTCGAACAGGTAATGCCCCGATACGTCGATCGACTTTCCTATTACGATGCTCCGCAGCCCCTGTTTACCAAATACGGACTCGACCGCGAGATTACGCAGATCCATCATCGGATGATCCCCCTGAAAGACGGCGGATCCATCGTGATTGATCAGACGGAAGCGCTCGTCGCGATTGACGTCAACAGCGGCAGTTTCCGAACGAACGAATCTCCGGACGAAACGGCCTTCCAAATGAATCTCCGGGCCGCCCGGGAAATCGCACGGCAGATCCGCCTCCGCGATCTCGGCGGGGTGATCGTCAACGACTTTATCGATATGCCGAAAGAAGAACATCGCAGAGCTGTCGAACGAACTCTGCGGGACGCCGTTAAAAGAGACCGCGCACGAACCAAGATCCTCCGGACAAGTCCTTTCGGCCTGATCGAAATGACCCGTCAAAGAATTCGTCCAGGGCTTAAAAGAAGCATCTACCGCGAATGTCCCTGCTGCCATGGGGGCGGTTTGGTCAAATCCGTGGAAAGTATGGCCCTCGAAGTAATGCGCCTTTTGGCCATTGCGAGTCAAAATCCCAAAATCGTTCGGATCGATGTCGTCATCGCCGCCGAAGTCGCCGAATACTTGAACAACAACAAACGGCTTCAGCTCGCGAAAGTGGAGACAGAAGGAAATGTTTCCGTCCTTTTAAAGGGCACTTCCGACAATTGGCCCGAATTCATGCAGATCAACTGCTTCGACGATGCCGATCATTCTGTTCCCTTTTTGAAAGAGGGGGGGCTTGAAAGATCCTGAAAAAGAGTAATATTATAGACTGAATGTAAATTTTTTCGTTCCCTTGCGCCTTGCAGGCTCCATTGGGAATCTCCCCGAATCCGTTCGGAGTGCTGATTCCTTCAAATTCCCCCATTTTTCGGGAATTCACAAATGCGGCGTTTTCGCCCTCATCCGCCTGCTTAAGGTATTCAGGGTCCCAATTCGGGGGTTGCCCGATCATCGTTTATTGTTTACAAAGTGCCTTACCTGGGAAGAAAACGAATCCGGTACTTTTTTTATCCATGTGTACCACGAAATACAGATGAGGTTGATATGTACGCAATTTTCAGTGATGGCGGCCATCAGTACAAAGCCGAGGTTGGGAAAGAAATTTACGTCGACATTCGAAAAATCGAACCCGGACAGGATCTCGTTTTCGACAAAGTCCTTTTTTATTCCGATGATAATGGCGTCAAGGTCGGACAGCCCACAATCGAAGGCGCTCAAATCGTCGCCGAAGTCCTTTGCAAGCAGAAGGGTCCCAAGCTCGTGATCCGCTGGTTCCGCCGACGCAAAACCTATCGGAAAAAAACCGGACATCGACAGATCTACATCAAAGTCCGAATCAAGGAAATCAAAGGTTGATGAAATCTTTCAAAAAGATCCGGTTCTTTCCGGATCTTTTTTTTTGATCGGATTGCGCCCAACCGTTTTCTCTTTATCCGTCCGATCCCCTTTTTGTCGAGATATGAAGGAAAAATATGTCCGATTCCATGCAAAACGCTCTGAGTTTCCTTTACAATCAGACGAATTATGAAACGTCCGTTTCTATTCCGTATGAAGAACTGGAAAAGAACCTTCTTCATATTAGGGAATTTCTCCGTTTTATCGGCGATCCGCAAAAAAAATATCCCATTGTTCATGTTGCGGGAACCAAAGGCAAAGGATCCGTCTGCATGATGCTGGAGCAGATCCTGCGTCGGGCCGGATATCGGACAGGTCTGTTCACCTCTCCCCATCTGATCTCTCTTTATGAACGGTTTGCCGTGGAAGGATCGCCCTGTTCGGAGGAAGAATTCAATACCATCCTTTTACAAATCAAAAGTCAATGGGAAGAATTCTGCGGCCTTAAGGCGATCAAAAATCGATCATTGACCTTTTTCGAATGGTCCGTGCTCTTTGCGTTTGAGTATTTCGCCCGAAAAAACGTCGGGATCGTTCTTCTGGAAACCGGACTCGGAGGACGGTTCGACGCGACAAACGTTTGCGATCCGGTCCTTTCGATCATTACGAGTATCAGCTTCGATCATCAGGCGCAGCTCGGATCGACTCTCCGCGAAATCGCTTATGAAAAAGCAGGGATCATCAAGCCGGATACTCCGATCATTTCCGGCGTTCTTTCCGCGCTCGATATTCCGCAAAACAGTGATTATTCCGAAAACAGGATCACGAAATCCAATATCGAGGAAGCGCGAAAAGTGATCGCCGATACCGCCCAAAAGTATTCCGCTCCTCTGCATGAGCTTGAGGATGTTCCGGAGATCTCCGATCCCGAGCTCCCTCTTTGCGGACGGCATCAAAGCTGGAATCTCGCAATCGTTTTAACCGCTCTCAATCTTTTGAGCGATAAGGGATTTTCCGTCGATATGTCCGAGATCCGATCCGCTTTGATCGATCTTTATCTTCCTTCCCGAATCGAGATCCTTTCGCAAACGCCGCTCTTTATCGTCGACGGAGCGCATAATCGGACAAGCGCCGCCGCCCTTTGCGATACGCTGCGCACGAAATTTTTCATGAAACCGATCGCAAAAAAAATCCTTTTGTTCGGAGCAAGCCGGGAAAAAGATGTCGAGGGAATGTTCATGGAGTTCCTTACCTTTTTCGATGAGATCCGCATTACCCAATATGAAGGTCCCAGGGCCATTCCGGCCGAGGAATTATACAAGACTCTTACCGATCTGATCCAGCGCGAAAAGCCGGAAAAAGTACCTGTTCTTCGCCTGGTTTCCGAATTTGAACAAGAGATTCTCTCGATTCTTACCCCGAAAAAGCTCTCTTCAAGTCCGCTTTATTGCGTAAGCGGATCCTTTTATCTTGCCGCACGGGCCGCATCCGCGTTCCATCAGTATACACCGAAAAAAAGCTGTTCGATCATCTCGCTCGGCTGTCCGAAAAATCATGTGGACAGTGAATCCATGATCGGACGCCTGATCGCGTTCGGATACCGCTTTCAGGAAGATCCCGAAAATGTCGATCTCCTGATCCTCAATACCTGCGGTTTCCTTCAGGCCGCGCGTGATGAAGCGTTCGACTGGATCCGGGATCTGATCGAAATGAAAAAGCAGGGCCGAATCCGCTGCATTGCCGTCGCCGGCTGTCTGATCAAGGCCCAGGGAGAAAGTCTGAGCCAAACTTTCCCCGAAGTCGATTTCTGGTTCAGTCCTTTCGATGAGAACAGAATCGCTCCAGTCCTCGATAATATCTCAAAGCCGGAAATTGCGAATCCGATTTCCATTCCGATCTTTCTCTCTGCAAAGGATGTCAAATTCCCGCATCAGGACGAACAGAGACGGATCTTGACCGCGCCGCATGTCGCCTATCTGAAAATCGCGGACGGCTGCGACCGTTTCTGCTCCTACTGCTCCATTCCCTCCATTCGGGGACGATATATCAGTAAATCGAAAGAAGCGATTCTGGATGAAGCCCGGCGAATGGCCGATGCCGGGGTCCGAGAACTCGTCCTCATCGCCCAGGAAACCACCTTTTGGGGATCCGATCTTTACGGACAGCCCCGGCTGGCCGAACTTCTCGCCGAGATCAAAGATCAAAAAAATTTCGACTGGATCCGAGTCCTTTATACTTACCCCCTCTTCTTCAGCGATGAGCTGATCGCGCTGTTCAACGGCGGAGGACGAAAAAAAAGAGAAAACGAACAATCGATCATTCTGCCGTATATCGATATTCCTTTACAGCATTGCAATAATGAAATTCTGAAAAAAATGAATCGCAAGACCGGAAAAGAAGAGACCGAAGATCTTCTGGCCCGTCTGCGCGAAGGAATTGAGGATCTCGTCCTTCGAACGACCTTTATTCTCGGATTTCCCGGAGAAACAGAGAAACAGTTCTCCGAATTGATCGATTTCGTCAAAAAATGGAAGTTCGAAAGGGCCGGACAGTTCCTTTTCTCCCCGGAGCCCGGAACGCGCGCCGCTCTGCTGCCCGATCAGATCCCCGATTCGGTCAAGATCAAGCGGCAAAAGAAATTCGCCGCCGTTCTCAAAAAACTCACCGAAAAATTTGCGCAATCCCGGATCGGATCCGTTTTGGATATTATGATTGATGAATGTTCTCTGAAAGGGAATAAAGAAATGTTCGAATGCGACCCCGCTCCCGAAGTATATATCGGACGATCCGCCGCCGATTCGCCGGATATTGATCCCCAGGTTTATATTACCGGATTCAATCTCCCGGTCGGAAAAAAGGTCCCCTGTGAAATTCTCGCCGTTTCCGGTGAAAATCTGGTCGCCGTTCCCGCAAATGATCAATAAGGAACCGTTTATGAAAAAAGAACCTTCCGTTTCTTGTGATGAGGGGATCCTTCCGGACAAGCCGTATTCCCTCGGAGAAGAGATCGCGAATTCCATTACGCATGGAATCGGGGTTCTTCTGTCGATCTCGGCGCTGGTTCTCTTGATCATCAGGGCCGTTTACCGCGCTCCCGACGGATTGACCGCTCCTTATGTCGTCGGATTTGCGATTTTCGGATCATCCCTGATCATTCTCTATCTTATGTCCACTTTGTATCACGCGATTACCCATCGGGGAGCGAAATTCGTCTTCTGCATTCTGGATCATTCGGCGATCTATATTTTGATTGCGGGCACTTATACGGCCTTCTGTTTTTCGGTTCTTTACGGCGCGGTCGGCTGGTATATTTTCGGGATCATCTGGTTTTTGGCCGTTGCGGGAATCCTGCTCTTCACTTTTTACGGCAATCGGGCCAAATGGCTTTCCCTTGGACTTTATCTCCTGATGGGATGGCTGATCACGGTGATCGGGAATCTGATGTATTTATCGCTTCCGCCGATTTCATGGAATTTTCTCGTTTACGGCGGTATCGCGTATACACTGGGCTGTATTTTTTTCCTGATGAAGGACGTTCCCTGGATGCACGCAGTTTGGCATCTCTTCGTCCTCTCGGGAAGTTGTCTTCATTTTTTCTCACTCTATTTCGCCGTTTAACGGAACGTACAGCAAAGAAAGGAAAAAAATGGCATTATCGCAGGAAGATCTTCGCCGGCAGCGCGAACGAATGGAATCGGATCAGTTTATCCTCGGACTTTTAGGAGCGAATTTGGTAATCGCGGAACAGGGTTTTGCACGGGTCGAGCTTGACGCGGACGCCCGTCATCTGAACGGACTTGGTCTGGTCCAGGGAGGGGTTCTTTACTCTCTCGGAGATTACGCGACAGCGGTCGCGGCGAATTACGCGACGGAGCCCATGGTCAGTTTGGACTCTTCGATTTCTTATTTAAAGTCGGGAAAGCCGGGAAAGATCATCGCCGAGGCCCGTGAGATTTCGCGTTCCCGTCAGTTTACTTCGCTGGAAGCCCGGATCACCGACGAAAAAGGAACCCTGCTGGCCATCCTGCATTCCCGTGGATTTATCCTTAAACAGTGATTAGTGTTTAGCGGGGGGATCAGCGGCGCAGCCGCGCCCCCCGTTGTCCCCCTTTGTCCCCCTTGTCCCCTTCCATTACGTGCTTGCGGCCCGTCCCGGGCACCCGGCGGCGGAGCCGCCGCTCTGTGATGAGGTGAAAAATCTCTAAAAAACGAGGTGATACGAATCACGATGTTTTTAGGGAATTTTTCGTTCTTTTTGCACTGCGCTTACAGCGCGCTGCTTTTTGAGGGACCGTTGACCCGGGGAAGCGGAGCCTGGGAGCGCAGGCGTCTCGCCTGCACGGCGGCAGCGTCGCCGTTCTGCGAAAGCGGTAAAAAATCTCTAAAAAACTCAATCTCCCATTAACCCGGGCGGCGAGG
>JAUNSU010000228.1 GCA_030539035.1 Planctomycetia bacterium | reverse complement strand
ATCCATCACCTTGATTCCGATATCCATCGTTGTATCTTTGATAGCGGCGAGGTCCTTGGCGCTGATCATCATCCCTGGAATAATTGCTGGAGTAATTGCGATTATAAGGACGTCGTCCATCCTGATCGCTTCCGCGCCGATAATAGGGGTTCGATCCGCCTTCCTGATCACCGCGATGGTAGTAGGGACGTCCGTTTTCCTGGGATCCCCGATAATTTTCGGACTGATCGTCTTCCCGATCATTTCGGGAACGAAAACGATTTCCATCGCGAAAACGGCGAGGGATATATCTTGACACTTCTCCTGTTGGATTTTCCGTATTTTCCGTATTCTCTCCGGAAGTCCCGGACTGATTTGCTTCCGAATCCTCTTTCTCTTCAACGGAAGGGGATTGCGGAGCCTGATCCTTACGGATACTTTCGTAGAAGCGGTCCCGATGTCCCCAAATACTGCTTCCGGAATGCCGGGATTGATAATCTTCTTCGATCTTGTCGCGAACCGGCTGAGGGGCTTCCGGTTCATTCGCTTCGACGGGAGTTGGATTCTCTTTTTCTTCCGTATTCAGAAGCTCTGTGATCGTTTTTCGGGGACGTCCCGGACGTCTTTTCGGCAGTGCGCCTTTAATTGAAGTTCGGGCCGTTGTTTTCTTTCGTCCAGCAGCCGGTTCCTCCGCAGCGGCTTTTTCTACGGGATCGTCGTCAAAAAGACCTTCTGCAAAAGAAGATTTTCTTTTCAAATTTTCATCAGAAGAACTCATTTTTCTCCTCCAAATGCTAAAAAAGGTGGTTCGGGATACCCGTATTCAAACGGAGTTGCCCGGGCAGGTAAAAAACAAAAGATCTGATCTCCAATCGGCAAAAACAAAACGGCGGGTTCCTTGAAAATATTAAAACATTTCCACGAAAAGCTAATTTCCCTTGTTCAGGGATCCTATCAGATCTTCAATCTGTAAGACCATTCTTTCATAAGTTTGATTATTGTCAATGATACAGTCCGCTTTTTTTCTCTTTTTCTCCAAAGAAAGTTGAGATTTTTCCCGATTTTTGAATTCTTCCCGGCTCCAACCCCTTTTTTGGACCCTTCTGAACCGTTCTTCCTCATCAGTATCGACAAACAGAATCCGGTCGCATAAAGAATCACAAGAGGCTTCAAAAAGGAGTGGGGCGTCCAAAATGATCAGGGGATAATTTTCGCTTTTAAGGCGCTGAAGATCCTCTCTCAATCGTTTTCGGATCACAGGATGAATGGTCTCGTTCAAAAATTTCAAGGCTTTTTTCCCATTTTCCGAAGGTTCGAAAACGATTTTCGCGATTTTACTCCGATCCGGGCGCAAAATTCCTTCGGAATCGGAGGAGAAGGCGTTTTCTCCCCATTTTTGGATCAAAATTTGGCAAACTTCGGGATCGTTCAGGGCTTCATGGCCCGCCTGATCCGCGTCCAATACAAAAGCGCCGCGATCGGCAAACGCGGAGGATACGGCGCTTTTACCGCTGCCAATTCCTCCGACAATTCCTATCACAAGTCCCATTAACGTCCGATCCCCTTCGGCGGTTCACTTGCCAAATCAATAAAGGATTCCAGTACTTTTTCTACCTGTCTTTCATTGACGGTAAAGAGGCGATGCAGTCCTTTCGCGTCCTTTTCAAAGACGGTTGTCCCATCGTCCTTTACCGTGATCGTTCCCGGCTCGGAAAAACCAAAATAGCCCCGATTCGGGCGAACGGCCTGCAATACACAGGTTAAATCCCAAGTCGGAGTGGTTTTATCAAATCCCTTGCGGTATAAACGGAAAGATTCCTTGACCGGATGATTCGCAACGTAATTGTAATCGTTTATCATGGAAATTCCCGGGTAAAGAATCTGCATTCCGACTTCAAATCCGCTGCAAAGGATCGGTACCGGGGATTCAGCAAAAAGTTTTTGCGCCGCAGGAATATCTTTTACGATATTGTATTCTTTGTGTTTTCCATATTTCGGTCCGAATCCGCCCGCCATCGCGCAAACATATTCGACCTTTTCTTTCATCAAATCCTTGCCGGACAAGGGCGAAAATTCGTCCGCTTTGGTATCGAGCAGCCGGGCCAAATTTGTCGAAAAACCAACTTGAACGACAACGACCTTTCCTTTTGCGCCGGCCAGCAGTTTGCGCAAAAGTTTACAGGAATCCATATAGACCGTTTTGTCCGCGGAAACATCGAAATCCGCGTAAAGAAGTTTACCGTTTGCGTCCTTTGCTTCCAGCACACTCTGGATATAGGGCCCTGTATGTGTTTCTATTCCGCTTTTAATCGATCCGACCGGAATGTCTCCATGTCCATAGAATCGATTGATCATCTTCAAATAGGGAGAAACATACCGGTTGTCCTTGGTGATCGTAATTCCAAGCAGATCGCATTCTCCTCGTTTATGGAAAGCGTGAAGAATTGCAAGCGCAAGAGCATCATCGACATCGTTGCCCATATCGGTATCGAAGATCACCGGAACCGGTTCTTTTGCGTTGATTTCGAAGTGGTTTCCCGAAAGGAACAGTAATGCAATCGCCGGCAAAATCAGTAAGATTTTTTTCATAATTTACCCTTTTATTAGTGTTGTGCATCTCTTTGAGGTCCGCGGCCCGGCCCTCTTCCAGAATCTTTTCGCGGTCCTTTTCCAAAGCGGCTTTGCGAACCTCGCGGAGAACCGCTTCGGCCCCTTGAATCCCCTGATCGGGAAGCACCGTCCCTGTTGTAAGGTCTTGAAGGTCTTCGTTCACCGGATCTTGAATCTTCCGGTCGGGAAGCACCGTCCCTATTGTAAGGCCTTGAAGGTCTG
>JAUNSU010000011.1 GCA_030539035.1 Planctomycetia bacterium | reverse complement strand
CAGCCTGGAACAGGCGGCACCATGCATAACCCCATGCGCAAGCATGGGGTATAGAGCATACGATCCAAGAGCATCGGAGATGCGGCACAAAAAAATGAGTAAAACAAAGATTTTTGAGAAGAGTTCGAACCCGTCCGAAGATTTGAACTACGTCGAAATACGAGCAATCCATGTATTCGATGTTTTATTCAAGTACAGGCGGACGGGACGTCCGCGTTCCAGTCCTGTCTTCACGTAAAAAATCTCTATTAGAGATTTCAACCCTTTCACAGAGACGGTGGCGGTGCCGCCGGGTGGCCGGGACGGCCACCATCCCAGCGCTCGGGTTCAAACCGCACACACAAATCGATGTTTTTCACCACTTTCCCGGTCTTCTCAAAAAACATCGCTTTTTCAAAATCCCATCCGTGGTTTCAAAAAGGGAGATGGGACAGCTGGGACTATTGAATCTCGCGGTTTAAAATCTCAACGCCTTTAGAAAATTCACACCGCTCGGGGCGCCGGGACGACCGCCCTCCGTATGCGCCTTCGGCGCTGGGTTCACTAAACACCCTTCCAGCGCTCGGGTTCCAACTACACACACAAATCAATGTTTTCTACCGCTTTCCCAGAAAACAAATTGAAAACCTGTTCCGCCCTTATTTTTCACCGAACGCGGCGCGGATTTTCGGTTCGATCGCTTTGGCCCAAATTTCGTATCCGCGCGCACTGGGATGAAGATAGTCCGGCATTAAATCTTTTGGAAGATTGCCGTCCTTGTCAAGAAAAAGATCATCCGTGCGGAATAATTCCACGTTCTTTTCATTGACAAACGCCGTGCGCAAGCCTTCATTGATTTCATTTACCTTTCGGCGAAAATATCCGTCCGATTTTGCATCCCGCGGAAAAACTTCCAAAAGAAGGATCTTCATGTCCGGATAAAGTTTTTGAAGCTCGGAAACAACAAGTTTAATTCCTTCAACCGTTTGAACAGGTGTGCTCTTTTTATGTCCGACATTATTGGTTCCGATCAAGATGACCGCCATTTTCGGGGAGATTTTATTCATCGGCGAATGATGAATTCTCCAGAGAAGATGGCCGGTCCGATCCGCACTGATCCCGAAGTTCATTGCGTTTCGATGATCATAATACTTTTTCCATACTTCTTTGCCGGCGTTTTCCCAAAAATGGGTAATGGAGTCGCCGATCATAAGAAGATCAACATTTCCCTGTTCCATTCTTTTCGACTGCTGTTTGAATCTCTCAATATTTCGGTCTTCCTCACTTGTTGAAGGATTATTTGCACTCTCGGCCTCGTTTTCCGTTTTGATGATCACATTACGAAACCAGATCGGACCTCCCTCCGACTGAAAAGCGAATTTACCGGTTTGATTCGGCACTCCGTAAGCCCAATTCATGATATGTCCGTTCAGACGAACAATAAACAGATCTTCAAAACAGGTCGCTTCAATTTTATTCCATACTTTTTCTTTGGCGTTTTCACAATCACAGTACCGAAGACTTTTTACATAATTTCCCGCGAATTCATGATTTTTGCCGGAAGACATTCGTTCCTGTTCTCCGCGAAAAACGAAATCATGAAAACCGTAAAGATCACCGGTCTCTCCCGGCTGGAGCTGAAGTTCCAGGCATTTCGGCAAAAACGTCGATCCCTGGGAAAGGATACGAAAAAGAAAACCGCTGTTGGTCGGAACCGATTTGTCCGGATAGCAGTATTCCGCGGTAAGCGTATAGTTTTTATACGATTTTTTGGTGCCGAGCCATCCTTTCGGACTTCCTGTTAATTGGAGAATACCGTCCGCGGTGATTTTAAAACAGTCTTCTTTCTTTCCATGATCATCAAGATAATAATCGAAATCATTAAGCGTTGCGTTCTTCAGAAGATCGATTTCTTCTGCCGCAAGAAAGGATACGGAAAGAAAAAAGAAAAGAACAAACATAAATTTTTTCAATGGAACCTCCTTGAAAAACAAAGGTCGGCTTTCCATTTTTCAGAGAAAGAAATGCTTTTCAAAGAAAAAAGGAAAGCCGGGATGAAGATGACAAAACACAAAAAACGATTACAGAATCTGAACGGCGTCCACGATCACATGTCCTTTGGTCTGATCATTTCGGATCATGATGCGGATTTCATCATCCGCTTCAATCGATCCGAGGGAGATCCAAAGATTGTCGATCGGGGGCTGCTTCTTCTGATTGACTTCAACATTCCGGGACTTGCTTCCGGATCGGATTTCGACAGGAACGTTTGTTGCTCGATTGGAATGAGGGGTGTAAGCGAGCCGGCATTCGTATTTGCCCGGCTTGGGAACTTTAACGGAAAATTCGATCGACTTCTTTCCTTTTTCCTGATCGCAATCATGAAGATATCCCTCGTTGATATATGAATCAACCGTTGTTCCGTTTTTCCATTCTCCCGTAATTTTTGCATCCGCGGAATCGATCACAATGCCGGGGAGTGATTTTGCCGGAATTCCTTTCGGCTTTCTCGTATAAGAAAGGATCTGCTGATCCTCCAGAAGTCTTTTTTGAAGATCCTGGTAATTAAGATCCTGGGGAACAACCCCTTTTTCGAGAGAGAGAACAGCGGCCGCAGCGGCGCTTTGTCCAAGGATCATAAAGACTGGTTCCATGCGTATTGACCCGAAAGCGATATGGGAACAGCTCACGCAGACAGGAACGAGGAGATTCACTGCTTGATCCTTTTTGGGAAGGATCGCGCCGTAATCGATCGGATAAGGACCGCCCGGATTGATCTGAATATCCCCTTCATTTCGAACCGACGGTTTTCCGAACATCTCATAATCAACGTATCGCTGGGCATTATGGGAATCCATATTATAAGATCCGAGTCCGATCGGTCTGTCTGTCGGATCAAGCAGCCGCAGATGCCGTTCGGAAACGACGAAGTCGCTGATCATGCGGCGGGCTTCTCTTACATACATTTGCCAAGGCCAGTTGCCGTTATCGGTAAATTCATCTTTTGCGAGTCCCCAGTTCTGATATTCTTTACGAACTTTTTCGGGAACTCTTGGATTATTGGCAAGAGTCCAGAGGATTCCTGCGCACCATTGCCGATGATTCTCATAGATCGCCCGGCGCACTTCATAGGACGCCTCCGGATATTCATAATTTCCGCCGATCAAATCGCTGGAAAAAGCATTATTATTGTTCGAATCGGTTTTATGATTCGGCATCCGGGAATGAATAAAGAAGTGTTTTTGCCCGGCTTCGATCGACCGGAGAAAAAGTTCGTATTGCAAAGGATCATAATGATCCGGCTTGGTAATCGGAACGCGATTTTCCGGAATTTGGGTAATGCAAAGACGCAAATTATAAGCCTGAATTTTGCTGTCGGCCTCCCCGTCCTGTCCTCCGCTGTTTTTAAAGACGTAAGGAAGCAGTCCGCTTTCCGGCTTGCCGGGAACGATATAAGGATCAACGAATCCCAAGAATTGATGAGAGACGGCCCTTTTGGTTTGGATTCCGTTCAGGGTTTCATTATACATTGCGTTGCTTTCCCGTCCGACAGTATATTGAACGCCGGCCGCGGCCATCAGATCGCCTTCATAGGTGGTATCCAGAAACATGGAGCCGGAGAAGACTTTGCCGGAAAGAGTTTTAATGGAAAGGATTTTCGTTCCTTTTTTTACGACTCCTTTTTCGCGGTCAAGCCATTCATTTCGAAAGACGGGAATATTGTATTCCTTGATGAAATCTTCAAAGACCATTTCCGCGGCGTGCGGTTCGAAGACCCACATGGTTTGCGTTTCGTTGTCAATACCGCGTCCGCACTGTCCGGGAATACCGTTTTTAACGGGCATTTCCTGCTGGATCCAGGATTCTTTTTTTTGATAGTACTGCCAAATACGATGATAGAATTCACGGGACAAGCCGCCGATCACGGAGCGGTTTCCGGAATCGGTTGCACCGAGTCCGCTGCTGGAAAGTCCGCCCAAGTGGGTATCAGGACTTACAACGGCAACGGTTTTTCCCATCTTCTTAACCTGAACGGCAGCGGTAATGGACGCACAAGTTCCGCCGTAGATCACGACATCATAATTTTTTTGCGGATCCGCACTGCAGATCCCGGCGCTGATCATCAACAGAGCGCATAAAAACCATCCGAATTTTTTTTTCACTGATCGATCTCCTTTTGTACTTTCGATTTAAATTGTGAATATTGCGGTCAAAATATTTCCGATTTTTTTACAGGGAAACAACGGGAACTGATTTTCCTGAAGGTCTGATGGTTTGCGCTTTCTCCCTGTTGAGGATGAATTTTGCTCTGTTCCGACAAAAACCGGGCAATAATCTGAAAAGATCATGTCTTAAACCATGGGAACGCCGTCGCCGTCAACCGATACGGTAAAGGCTTCCACCAGACACCAGATCGCAGTGATGGGCGATCCGACAATAGTAACCGTGAGAAGCAATTGCTTGAGCGCGGTTTCTTTTCTCTTTGCGTAAAAATTATGCGCGCCAAAAAGGCCGCAGAATAAAAGAGCGAGCAGGATATAGACAACACGATTTTTCGGAACCTGATCCGCAAAGACGGGAACGGTTCCGCAGCGGGGACAGATCCGCATATTGCCCGTGAGCGGAGTATTGCATTCCTTGCAGCGGCCGACGATCTCGTTTGTATTCTTTTTCTTTGGAAGCGCTTTGCCGCAATGGGGGCAAAAGGCGGTTCCCGTAAAGACCGTTTTTTTGCAGAAGGGGCATATCTCCGCCGAGGATCCGGCGATATTCTCCTTTCCGGAAGAAACGGAAGCGGCAACGGGAATATCGTCTTCGGAAGTTTTATTTTTTGCGGCTCCTGTATCGAGATATTCGGGGACCGATTGCAGAACCTGTGCGTTTTCCCCCTGTCTCCAGACAAGGGTCGTTGCCGGATTGGCTTTTCCGGCGGCGGCCATTGCCTTGATTTCACGCATGGAAAACGGTCCGGTTCCTGTAATACCATCATTACTGAGGAACCATTGCTGATCTTCCGGTTTTGCCGCAGAGGCTTCATTAAGGGTCAAATCGTTCTGAGAAGAAGATCGGGAAGCGGAATGCCGGGCAGGAAAGAGATCGGGGATCTCGCTTGCCTTGATCCACGTTTTTCCATCTTCGGATACATCGTTAAAACGGCCGATCCTTCCGTTTTGAATCATCTCCTGGATCTGGGACTCATCGAAAGGACCATGAATTTTTCCGCGTATTCGAGTGTACATTGCCATTTCCATTTCCTTCGCACAATATTAATTTCCGATCGGGAAATCCCGATTTCGGGATATGTAAACCGGAAGTCCGGAAAGAAGATTTTTATGAGCTTCCTCATCGATCTTGTATTCATCGTCGGAGGAATATCCGATTTCGATGAATTGAGCGTTTCCTTTTTGATCGGGCTTTCGACAAATATACAAGGCTCCGGATCCAAGCGGATTCTCTTCCTTTTTGACCAGCGACCAGGATCCCTGATAATCGCGGAGGAATCCGATCCATTCGTATTTTCGATTGAACGGTATTACGAAAAGGTGAGCTTCTTCGATAATTCGGCCGGCATTTCCGAATTCGGTTTGAAGATTTCCCAGCAGCTGCCGCGCCAAAATTCTCTGTTCATCCATTTGATCGCTCTCCGGATTTAACCAGTCGATCTCATAATTTGCGGAAGGATGTTCCAATGCCTTTTTTATGGGAGAAATATACTTGGCGCAAAAAGGATCGCTGTTCAGGATATCGATGATATTACGGAGAAAAAAGATCTTGATCAAAGGATCCATTCCGTCGAATTTCTGAGGATTGAACTTCAACAGGATTTCATTGATCATTTTATACCAATCGAACATGGTATAGGAAACTTTTCCGGCAAGAACAGGCCGCATCAATTGAATACATTCGGAAACGGCCAGATAATGAGGCGCTTCTTTCATATTTCCCAACTCTTCTTCGGTCAACGATCTTGCATGAGGATCATCAGGATCGATGCCGCTTTTTTTATAAGTGATCTTTTCTCCGCTTGGATTATTCGCAAAATAATAATAGTTTTCTTTTGCCGCTTCCTTGTGTATGCAGCACCAAAGAGGAGTATTGTAATTGGAAAGAAAACGGTCCAGTGTTTCCGTGATCGTTTGTCGTCCTCCGGCGGCGATCAGCGCTTGGAATTGATCCATGTGCTGTTCAACATCGGCAACTTCCGGAATGGAGGCGTCCGCATTTTTGATCTTTTCAAAGGCCGCAAAAAAATCATCGGATTCTTTTCGTGTATCTCCATACTGGGAGAAAAGACGATAATTCTCTTCTATAAAAGTATTCCAGGTTGATACGATATCCTGCGCTTCCTTTTCCTTTTTGATCGTTGCCAGATCTCGGGTAATGCTGGATTGGGGATATTGCGCGGAATGCTTTTCGAGTTCTTCGAGGAACTGCGGAAGAAATCCGATTTTCTCGGTAATTCCGTTCAGTTCTTTTCGAATTTCGATCTCCTTTTCCGTATCGGAGACGACTGTCCCCAATTCCGTCTGCAAATTCTGCTGATATAAACCAATTTTTTCGGCCAAATCTTTATCGAAGACTTTATATCCGTCCAGTTTTGATATTTCGGCTTTGATCGTGTCCGATTCGCCTAAAAGTTCCTCCGGAGAAAGCGACTGATTTTTCTTCAGGGAATCGATTTTCTGCGAGATCTGTTCAACAAGATTCTGGACTTTTTTTTCCATTTTTCCTCGTTGAAGAGTAAACATGATTTCGAATTTCTTTTTCAGATCTTCATAATTCTTCTTTTCTTCCGAAGATCGAATCAAATTTTCCATTTCAGAAAGTAAAGCCGGCTTGGGAACGATATCTCCTGAGCTGTCGGAGACCATCAGAGAATCTTCTGCCTTTTTCATCAGATCTTTCAGATTATCTTTTCGCTGATTGTCTTCTTCATCCAATTTCTTTGCGCGGGCCTCAATATTTGCGTATCGCGGATCGCCGGACAGTTCGGGATAATCCTTGACAAGGCTCGAAAGGATTTCTCGGGAATGATCCGAGGAATCGACGGTTCCTGATCCGGTTTCAAACCAAGTCTGATAATCATTAAGAGCAATATCCGCTTGCTGAAATGTCTTTTTGATCCGCCCGTACTTTGCGTAGGCTTTCGCGAAAAAGAGAATACTGACAAGCATGATCAACCCGGTCAATCCGGCAATTCCGGTGATGAAAAACTGCTTTTGGCGTTTTTTTCGCTGATGATCCTTGATACGGGCCGCGTAAAGTTCGAAGACATCGCTGGGGATCATTCGGCCTTCTGTTCCGAGCAATTTCTCCAGCGTGTTAAAATGGGCAATGATCGTATCGATATCGTTTTCCGACTGGATCTCTTCTTTAAGGAGCAGAATTTTTTCATCGAGTCTTCGTTCGCGTTCCTTTTTCGCATCACATTCCTTGATCCAGTTCGCGGCGGGAACATAGTATTTTTTAATTTCGTTGGGGATCTTGGCGTACGGGATCTTTTTCTGGCGCAGATAATCGTTCCATTGTCCATTCCAGGTCTTTGCATTTTCGAGATCATTGTCCCGAAAGGCTTTGTGCAAACGCTCCGCCGTTCCGCGCAGCTGGATCAAACCGAGTTGGAACGCGGAATTATCGAGCCAGTTTTTCACTTCCCTGAGCAGACTTTCGGGAGGCGAATTGGTCCATTTTGTCGATTCAAGTTCTTTTCCGATCGCGGTGATCGCGGAAACGGGATCTTCCGATTTTTTGGCTTTCTGAAAGGCTGTTCCAAGTTCTTCGATACGGATTTTTTCATATTCATCGATCATTTCGGACCAGATGATATTTTGAGGTTCCTTTTCCGCGAGTTGACGGAGAACGTTCAGGCGCTTATCAAGAGGAGCGCGCAAAAGAGCGAGCTTTCGATTTTCCTTGAGAAGATCCTCGATATTGTAATAAAGATTATAGGCGTTGTTCAGCTGTTCAACGATCGTATGGTTAATTACCGCGGGAACGGCCAGATGAAGACTTTTACACATCTCGAACCATTCATCCCGATCGGAGTAATCCAGAATATTGCAGATGTCCAGAAGAGGAGGAGTCGAATCAGCCAATCGGATCGCTTCCGCACTGTTGCCGACGCGCAGAAATTGTCCGCAGCGCGCCAACCGCTGATTGGCGTCCGCGCAAGCTTCCGCATATTGGCCGGAGAGTCCCTGCAATTGGTCGAGAGGGAGATCCGGCATATCGACCGCCGCGAGCATTTTATCGATTAATGTTTGATAGTCAATCATCGCTTACAAATCCTTTTCAGGCCGTAAAGGCAAATCTTCAGAAGGGGAAGAAACGGGTATCCCGACCGGCGGGTTGTTCTGGCCTCCTTTTTTATAGACGAAGCAATATCCCAAAAGTCCGATGCCGGTCAAAATCAGCAGAATCGAAATCCCGATAAGGAGACCGCTGATCCATCCCGATTTTTTTTCTTTCTTTTTCAGGTCCTCATAATAGGAATCCAAAAGGTTGATTGTATCCTGCCGATCACCGAATTCAAGAGGCTTTTCAACATTGAGAGGAGAGGATTTTCCCATCGACGACAGGATCAGATTGTCTTCCTGTCCCTTGAACGGATTGTTCCCGTTGACCAAAGGAACCTTGCGGGTGATCAGGACTTTATCGTCGGATTTCTTCTCCTGAAGGATCTCGCCGGTTCGGGCCAAATGGATATATCGGCGTTCCAGATCGCTTAACCGGAGTTCGTTCAGAACATAATCGGCGGGATTGCGCGTTAAATCAATGGTCAGCGAATCCGGAAGAGCACGAAGTCCGGATTCTTCCGGGGTCCCTGCGGGAGCCGCTTTGATCAGGCAGTTGACCCGAGGGGGAATTTTCGAACAAAATGTATGAAATCCCGCTTTCCATCTCAACGCCGGCGGAAGAAGGGCAATCGCTTCCGCGATGAGCGCCGCAATATTTTGGCCCGGCCGGTAAATAAGGACAACGGATCGTCCTTTCTCGACAGACGCGGCAATATGTCCCGCCCATCCGGGATCGCCTGCCGCCGTTTTCCATAAGGAACAGATCGCTGGCCCGGCTTGGGATTGAATCAGGGGCCGGCTTTCATTTAAAAGACGGGGAGATCCTTCCCATCGATTTAAAAAAGTACTTTCCGTTTTCAACAGGGAAACCGGATCGTACTGCGGGAGTTCGGCCGCGTCGAAAACAAGATGATCGGCGATTTTATTCGTTCTTCCCGAATAATCCAGTCCGGCGTCGGCGACCCGGCTGAAAACATGATATTCCTTTTCGGTAAGCGTAAAGGAGAGATGGGAGAAAACGACCGGATTTCGGGCCGCTTCCGGCGTGTTGGGGGGATATAAATGCCGATATCCGCTGAGCGATTCAAGCATTACGATCAGATTCGGCGGAAGTGCCGGCGACATTGCAACCGTACAAAATCCCCGCGAACCCTGTTTCAGGCCCTGAATCGACGAAGTGTATACGAGTTCTTTTGGCATCTGTTCCGACTCCCTGAGTACTATTTTTTGGAAACACAAACAAGTCCGTCCGCCGCTTGGGACAAGGCGTAAAGCAAAGGCACCTCCACCCAGATCGGTTTTATGGAATTGGCCTTGAATCCCCAGTTGCCCGTCTTCGGATCCTGAATCGGAGGACCGCCGGTTGCGCTTACCGGGATATAGGTAACGTTGTCCGCAAACTGATCGAGCATTCCGACCATTTCCGGTAAATGTTTTTTCAGGAGTTCCCGAATGGTTTTTGAAACATCCTGTACTTTTTTAAGTAAAAATGCCGGCGTATTGGAGGAGATCGTTTTCGCCCAGGGATTCCTCATACTGAGATCCGGAACGAGATCTTTCCAGGCATCGAATTTGGTGACGACAATGATCACGGGCCGATCGTATTTTTCACTGGAGTGAAGTCCGATATAGGACCGGGTTCGGTTGATCATTTCTCCCAGAACCATTTCCTGCCGCAAAGGAGATTTCAGGAACGAGTCCGATGTTTCCTTGATCAGCTGGGGATCATTCGAAGGATTGGTGCAAACGGCGCGGAACCGGTTGTCCTGAATCGGATCGAAGGTGAACATAATGCAATTACTCTGTTCGAGGTGCCGGGTAACCGGAAGGGACGCGGCATCGCCGTCCCGGATGGGGAGATAGCTTTCGCCCGCATTGTCGTAGATCGTAAGTGTCCGGGAAACCCGGTTTCTTTCTGCGGCGTTAAAATGCTCCTGAGCCGGACTCAAAGTGAAAAGATACGGCTGAAGATAGGTGATGTACTGATCGTTGATCATTACCGTTTTATACATATCACCTTCCGCCTCCGTTTTCTTGATTCGGGTAATGGCGTCGGGATCATCGTTTAAGAACTGGGCCGTTTCATCTTCCTGCAGATGCCCATTCATTTCCGGATCGGCATCCAGAAAGTTCAGATCAAATTCGTTGGGGAGTATTTTTCGGAGATTCCAGCACATCGAGGTTAAAAAACAGGATTTACCGGACGCGGGCGCACCCACGATGGAAATAAAGAAGGGCTCCATTTCCAGATAGGACCGGGGAATCTCCAGATGGCAATGCGGACAGGCAAGCTTCTTGCAGGCAAATCCCTTCAGATCAAGAGCATTGCCTTTAATATCGAAGCGGGCAGGAAGAAAACGCTGTTTATCGGCTTCACCAAGACGCGCATCTCCCGTCAGTTCGGGAGCCTCCGCGATCCAAAGAATATCTTCGACCGGGGAACTCTTCCAGCAATGAGGGCAGGTTACCTTCTCACAAAGCAGTTCGGAATTGTTTTTTTCACTCTTGCCAGAACTCATTTTATTCCCTTTTGATGTTTTTGAACATTGGACGAATAGTATCTTTTTTCTTTAAAAATTTTCCGATAAAGGTGAAAGATCAAGATACAAACCCCACTTATCATAAATTAGACCAAAATATACAGAAAATGTCAAGTAAAAAGTTCTAAAAATCCTTTTTTTTCTCCATCTTAAGCCTGAATTATCACAAAAAATTACGATTAGGGAAAAAGTACCCCCTTGTGATATATGTACTGTATTCTATATTTCGCTAAATTTTTATCAATTATTTTCGGAAAAAGGAGATCCGCTTATTGATTTATGTTTTTTTTCGGACATAATAAAATAAGTCTGCTGAATCGAACGCAGAACGGAAGTGCAAATTTTTGTGCGTAATCTCCATTTTGCGGAAAAATGTATTTCAAGAGCCATTTACAGAAAAGGAAAAAAATGATGAAACGAGTTTTGAGCTTTGTTTTTACCATTGTACTGATGAGCGGATCCGCTCTCTTTGCACAAACAGGAAAGTATGGAGTCGGAACGAACGAAGAATTCCAGGGACCGGTGGGACTGGAAACCTACAGTCTTCGGGCAACAACCAAGGTTGATCCTTATCAGACGCTGGAATACGCAAAAAAATTCGGATTCAAGTATCTTGAACTGGATGGGAATTTAATGAAGGCGATTCCTCCGAAAGAACTTCTTTCCCTCCTTAAAAAATACGACATGAAAGCGGTTTGCGCACATTGGTCCTTCGATGAGCTGAAAAAAGATCCGGAAACCGTTGCCAAAAAAGCAAAAGAACTGGGCTTGGAAGCAGTCGGCTGCGCCTGGATCGGACACAAAAAACCTTTTGATGAAGCCGCCTGTCGAAATGCCGCCGCCGTCTTCAATAAAGCGGGCGCCGCTCTCGCAAAAGAAGGGATCCGTTTCTTCTATCACAATCATGGATATGAATTCCAGCCGTATAAAGACGGAACGTTAATGGATCTTTTGATCAAGGAAACGGATCCCAATCTTGTTTCTTTCCAGATGGACATTCTCTGGACCGTTTTTCCCGGACAAGATCCGGTTGCTTTACTGAAAAAATATCCGAATCGCTGGTATCAGATCCACTTAAAAGATCTGAAAAAAGGGATTAAAGGCGATCTTTCCGGGGGAACAAGCCTTGATAATGATGTTGCGATCGGATCAGGACAGGCGGATTATCCGGCAATTCTGAAAACCGCTCAGGAAATTGGCGTCAAGTATTATTTCATCGAAGATGAATCTCCGGTCGTACTGGATCAGATCCCGCAAAGCCTGAAATATCTCGGATCGGTCCAATTTCCCAAATAAGATCCGCTAAAAACCAAAGGTAAGAAAACCGAATCCGTTTTCTCCTTTCATGGAATAATCTGCATTCCAGCACTCCTGTCCGATGCCGGGAACAATCCGGCGAATCGCGATATTCCAGACATCGGCGGAATTGGGAATACGGTCGATCAGTTCTTCCCAAGATATCGCGATTTCCAGATACCAGTTGGTACTGTCTTCCCTGTTGGCGATGAACATTTTGGGATTCCAGTTGTAATCGTCCCAAAGGGACTCCTGCGCCCATCCGCGATAATCGAAGACGAACTTCCAGGCGGAAGTATAATCGCGATCGGCGTCGATCTGAATTTCGATCCGATCGAAAGAACTCAGATCAAAGTCCCTTTCCCGAGGACGATTGTCTTTTTTATAATCGATTCCCGCCGCTTTTTTGCATTCGATCCCGATGTAGAGATACTCCTTGTCGTAAAGGAAAGAGATAAACGATCCCATTTCGGAAGTGCATTTCCGGTTTTCTTCCATCCAAAGGGGATCTTTCTTTTTCTCCGGATTTTCGGACGGCATTTTCAGCCGCTTGGCGGAAAGGGAAACCCGTTCTGCGGAACTCCAGATCTCCGGCTCAAATTTTCCGTCCAAATAAGGTTTTTTTGTAACCGCACGACAGGAAAGCGATCCGAGCGGACAGATCTGTTCTTCCGGCGAAAGCGCCTGTCGATTGGGGTCAAGAAGCCAGTATTCCGCTTTGGCCCGAATCCCCCATAAATCGTCTTTGGAGATCAGGCTTCTGTTCAGATAATACTTCATCGCTTCCTGAGTAAAGCCTTGTTCCCGTCGAGCGGCGGCCAATGGAAATCGGATCCTTGGATCCATATAAAGTTCGGGATACAGCTCCCGAATCATCTTTCCGAGATCCTGCGCATTTTGGAGGCGATTATCTGTTCGGGAAGGATCAACGGCAAGCCGGCTTTGATTGCTCTGTGCGGGATGATCCGGATCAACTTTGATCTTGGCGGATACCGCTCTGTTTTTGTCCTGAAGCCGCCAGAATATTTCCCGACTGGAATAAAAACCGACGAGCCAAATCAGGGATTCCCTTCCGGAAGAACAGTAGGGATATTTAAGCGGGATTAACGAATAGATCTCTTCGGCGGAAAGCCAATCGCCGTATTGCCAAAATTCTTTTCCAAGGGTAAGGAGAGCTTCCACCGCGAGATCCGGATCGGGATTTCCGATCAGATTTGCAATTTCCGCTGTAAGCAAATACTTTTCACCGCGGGGACTTTCTTTTTGCCGCTGCGCAAGGGACTCGGTAATGCCCAGGATCTTTCTTCGTTCGGAAGCGCGTTGAATCAACTTTTCCCTTTGGGAAAGAAGTTCTGTTTGCGGAATTCTTCGAGCTTCTGATCCGTATTCGATATTCAGGGAATCGAAGAACCCGGATCCGGCATTTTCTTTTTGGGAATAGACCTTTTCAAAGTAAAGTGCTTTCGGAACAAGCGGACTGCGATCGATCAGAAATCCGCGTGCGGTTCGTGCGATCTCGCCAACGGATCGCCCCAGCGAAGGACAAAACAGAGAGGTGTCCAATTTCAGATCGTATTTTTCGGGAGTGCTTTCCCGGCTCGCGAGATCGGACAGAGATCGCGGCCCTGATCCGAGCGGATTTTTTCGGCGATAGACTCTTTCTGTCTTCCAGGGATCGAGGCGGCAGAGTGTAAAATGCTCCGGATACGCGAGAGGATCCGCCGCCTGTTGAATTGCAAGCGGAAGTTCCCGTTCCAGAATCCAGGAAATCGAATCCGTATTCCCGTCTTCGATCATGAGAACAGAGGGCCGCCAAATGCGAAGAAGACGAACGAGATATTCCCGCAGTTTGTTCAGGCCTTTACCATCATTGTCCCGATTGAAGAGATCCATGATTTTTTTCGGATCCAGTCCGTATTGATCCGAATCCAGGTGAAAGGCGGAACTTTCGGAAAGGCCGTCCATTCCGGACTCCAGTACCGCTTCTCTGATCCGCAGGGAAAGAGGAATTTCATCACAAAGATCTTTGGGATTATTTTCCCGAACAAGCAAATGAACACGGCCAAGATATCCTTCTTCCCCGGCAGATTGAACGAAAGCATCCCAGGGAAGGTTTGTTCCTTTTCCCCAAAGGGCGAGAAAAGCCAATCGTTTTCCTCCTTCGCGCTGAACCGACCAGGATCGTCCTCCATCACGGGAGGCGAGAATGGTTCCGAGATCGCCAACAGCCCATCCATTTTGAGGATCGGTAAAAAAGATCCGCCGAACGGGAGTCCGAACACCGGTAAAAGCGCTGTTCCAGGAAGATCCCCCATCTTGGGAATAAAAGATCAAGCTTCCGGGCTCCCCTCCGGTCCAAATATAGGGACCATAAGCGAAGAGCGTGTTCAGATCAAATCGATGGAGCAGATCGGCGCCGAGATTTCCTGAAAAACGGGACCAGCTGATTCCGCCGTCGTTCGATTGCAGCATCATTCCTGCTTCTCCAACCATTCGGATCGGGGCGTTGGAATTACCGGCCGAAAGATCACGAAGACGATATTGTCCGACGGGAATGGAAATTGTTTCCCTGCGCGATCCTTTGATGGAGAGAATAGATCCGTTGTTTGTCAATCCGATCGTGTTGTCCATTCCTGGAGCGCGGCAAAAGTCGGCAATTCCCGCATTTCGATTTCCTGTATCCGCCGTCCATGTTTTTCCGGAATCCGTGCTGTGAAAGAGTCCGCCCGGATAGAGTTCCGAGGAATCGCCCGCGATCAGGACATTGGCCGGATCCCGAAAACAGACTTTTCGAAGGATGGGAAAGGAATGATGTTCGATGATCTTCCAGCTTTTGCCCCCATCTTCGGTTCGAAGAATGGTTCCCTGTCCGTTTTGTGTGGAGGAAAGAAGCGATCCTCCCGCGATCATTCCGAGATCCGGATTGATAAAATGAACGGAATAAAGATCCGCATCGACAGGAAGAGGAACAAGATTCCAATGGATTCCGCCGTCGGAAGTTGTCCATAAAGTTCCCCGGTCGCCGACAACCCAGCCGTGTAAAGGATCGGTGAAGAACAGATCATTCAGGGAAGCGGAATTTCGCATCGCGGTAAGCGCACGGCATGAAGGAATCGCTTTTGGACGGGATTGCCGATCTTTGTCCGCATCGGGGATTTCCGGGGAAGGGTTTGCGGAATCGGTCCGATAATCGGATCCCAGGATCTGATCAAATCCGAGTGTTCCCCGTATTCCGGAGCGCTTGTTTTCCGGAGAACGGGCGGAAGAATTCTTATGCGGTGCGGGTCCGGGATCTTCCCTTCGATCGGGCAAAAAAGGATCTTTGTTTCCTGCTTTTTTTCCCGCGCTCTCCTTTTTGATTTCATCGACATACATTTTCCATCCCTGTGCGTGCAGAGAGGAAAGATCGTAAAGAAGGGATCCTTCCATGAAAAAGATCAAAAAAAAGATCGTGATCTTTTTATTGCAAAGGAACGCAAACACGTTTTTTTGGAAAGATCCCATCATATCGGCATTTCTGAAAAAAGAGAACTATCGGATATCCGTTTGAGAGAGAGGACTTTGTCCGATCTGTACATGATCGGTTCCCGTTTTCTCTGCGGGATTTTGAACGGTTTCAAAGCTCACGGTTAAATCGCCTGCGGTAAAGCCGGCAACACCCCAGTGTTCTTCGCTTTTATTCAGTGAAAAAACCAATTCTTCTTTTGAAATGGATCCGTCTTCGTTCAGATCGTGAACATTGACATAAACAAGCGCATGATCCTGATTTTCTGTTTTTTTCATGATCTTCCATTTGATCGTGTCGTTTGCAGACGCGGTAAATGTATTTCGGGTCGCGGATTGCGCTTTTGGAGTCAACAGGGCAAAGGCCGTTTTATCATCTCCGCCGAAAAAGGACTTAAAAAATTGATTCGTGATCCCTTCCGCGCTCTCCTTTGAATCGATATTCAGATTTGGATCGGCCGAAGGACTTTCCTTCGATGTGGGAGAATCTTTCGAAGGAATCGCGGTTTTTGAAATTTCCGGGCTGTTTTGTTTTCCGCATCCTGTATAAAACAGGGGAATTACCAGAAAAAATACGATCATGATATTGCGCAGCATTGAAAACTCCTTTTTCAACGATGATCATCATTCGGAACAGAAATCGCGGTCCGATCTCCGCAGGGAATTCAGTTTAAACGATACACGGGAAGTTTCCCGTTTTTAGATCTTTATGTCAACATCAATTTTCAATATTAGAGGAAGATATTTCAAACTTTATGAATTTGATACCCGTACAGATAGACAATCAATCCGGTGCAAACCAGACTGTAAGGAAGAAAATCCGCGATTTTAAGAGATTTTTCCACGTCGGTTTTTATCGTCAGCTCCTGAAAACAAAAAAGCTGCAATCCGATCATAATGGTCGAAATACCCAATCCAATAATGATGGAACGAATCATATCCAAACCCCCCTGCCCTTTCCGTTTTTATATCAATAGCTCATGAATCAGTTTCCTTATTCCGTTTTTTGAGAATATTAGCACGTTTATCTGTGATTTGTAGAATTTTCAAAAAAGAAAGCATAAATCGGACCGGTTTGCCTTCTTTCAATAAATCAAAATAGAACTTTCTGTCGGAGAAAAGCGAAAATCTGTAAAAAATCAAAGAGAGAGCGAAAAAAAGTGTGAGTCGAAATGAGTTGGTTCACTAAACCAACTTGGAAAAGGAAAGGGCAAGGTATCCTATAACCACGATATAAAGCATTTCGACTCGCACACAAAACCAGCAATTCATCTAATACGCAAAAAGAATGCCAATAAAATATGTTAAAATATATTATCTAAATACACTATTTTACCAAAAAGTAAGCTCTTTTCCTTTCGGGAAGGTGTATGTTTTTTAATCACTGCTTGAAAATAATACAATCATGATTTCAGGTGATATTTCGAATCAGGAAGTAGTCCAGAAAGATTCCCAATGCGGCATGCTGGAGCCATCCGGAATAGAGAGATCGTGTCCGAACGACAATAAATCCCCAGAACAGACCTCCTGCAATTGATCCCAGTACTTCGGTAAAAGGATGCCCGAAATGAAGCATTACGGAAGCAAGGGTTTGTATTAAAATCGCGTTTGTAAGCCCGCAGGACGCTTCAAGTCCATGTTGAATAAAGCCCCGAAAGAGAAATTCCCAGGCGAGATAATAGAAAAAAAGATAGAGAACCGCGTGGATCCAAAAAGCCGAGGATCCTGCTCCCGACCAGGGATTATACGGATAGACGGCATAAAATCCTTTTTCTGCGGCGCTGAAGAAGGAGATCAGGATCATGATCGGAAGGTAGATCATCAACGTTCGCACTGTCCGCGAAAAATCTCCCAGGCGGAGCCCGTAATCCGAGATCTTTTCCCGAAAAAGAAATTTGACGATCAAAAACGGTCCGACTCCCATCAGGAAGAAGGCGGCAAAAATTTTGCGGGCCCCAAGTAAAAAGAGCTGGGGAGTACAATTGTTGACATCAAGGATCTGATGGCCTTCAAGATCCGCTAAATGCGGCGCGGCGGGAATATATTTCCAGCAAACCAGCGCCAGCAGCGAATAGAGAATAATGATCGTCGGCTTAAAGGACGAACCTCGAAAAAAACCAAGGAAAAAATCTGTAAGGACTTTCATCATACTCTCCGAAGATCCGGGTCATTAAAACCCGGATTGCCCGCTAAAATCATCATCGTAATCGTTGAACTCCTGATACTCGCCTGGATCGGCGTCTTTCTTCATGTTGGTAAAGACGGTGTATTCACCCAACCAGGCAAGATCCACTGTTCCTATCGGACCATTTCGTTGTTTGGCAACAATAATTTCCGCTTTTCCGATCAATTTTTTATCTTCAGCTTCTTCCCGGGAATGATAATATTCCTCACGATGGACGAACATTACGACGTCGGCGTCCTGTTCGATTGCGCCGGATTCGCGTAAATGGCTCAAACGGGGACGGTTGTCCTTGGTTACCTCGGCCATTCGGTTGAGCTGGGAAAGACAAAGGATCGGAACTTCCATCTCACGGGCAAGTCCTTTGAGCCGTCGGGCTATTTTCGCGACCTGTTCCTGTCGGGGATCCTGTGCATTATCCGGTTCGATCAATCCGAGATAGTCGATTACAACGAGGGCAAGGGATCCGCTTTGCCGTTTGATTCGCCGGCACATCGCCCCGATTTCGGTAACCGTTCGACTGGGAGAATCGTCGAAAAAAAGTGTGGATTCACTCAATGCGGATGCGGCTTTTACGACTTTTTTATTATCTTCTACGGAGAGCGTTCCTCCTTTGAGCTTGGATCCCTTGATTTTTCCATGGGCGCAGAGAAAGCGGATCCCGAGTTCGATTTTGGACATTTCCAGGCTGAAAAAAAGAACGGGCTGCTTTTGCTGAAGGGCGACATTCGCGGCAATATTGGCGGCGAACGCGGTTTTGCCCATACTTGGCCGAGCGGCCAGGATCACCAATTCGGAGGGGTGCAAGCCTCCCAAAAGATCGTCGAGATCAATAAATCCGGTTGGAACGCCGTCGGACGCGCCTTCTGATCGCCTCTGGATCATCGAAACCGAATCCTGCATTACTTTTTCGATGCTGACCACCTGATTGGAACTTCGGGAATCGCCGATCGCGAAGATCCGTTCTTCCGCTTGGCTTACGAGTTCCCGAACCGGGGTCTGGGGCAAAAAAGCTTCTTGCAGGTTAATGGTGCTTGCATGGATCAGATCGCGGCGAACGGCCTGATCGCGTACGATTCCCGCGTAATGCACCGCATGAGCAACGGTTTGAACGGAATTCATCAATTCGGCGAGGAAAACGATTCCTCCGACCTCTTCGAGTTCTCCGGTTTCCTGTAAGCGTTCCTTCAGAAGGACAAGATCAATTCCTGATCCGGAATTATGCAAATGGAGCAACTGGGTATAGATCCGGCGCAGAGCATCGGAATAAAAGTCGGAAGGCCGAAGGAGCAGAGCGATTTCATCGCAGATCAGGGGATCAAGGAGAATGGCGCCGACCACGTTTTTTTCCGCTTCCAGGCTGGAAGGGGGCATTCGATCGAAAAGATCGCCGGAGGAAGGGAGCTCCGCTGTTTTCTCTTTTTCGCTTCGTTTTCTTATCCGTTTATTCTGTTTTTCTTCCATTATTTCTCTTTTTCCGGCCTTTGGATTCTGGGAAGGATCTTCAACGGAGACCTGTCAAGATCGGACGAGATTCGGCAAAGCGGGGCGATAAACCTCATTTTGATAAAGATAATGCAGGGTGAATATTATGTGAAATCGCAATTTTTTGCCGATAAAGATCGTTCCATCCGTAAAAAATCAGTCCTTGAGTATATCATAATCCGGAAGAACGGTCAAGCAAGCAGGGAAATTTCGAAATCTGCGGTATCTTGCTTTTCCAATCGATCGAAATTATAATAAGGGCGGTTTTAAAAGTTCTGTTTCCTGTTCATGTCCTGTTCAGGAAACGGCGTAAAAGAAGAAAATGCGGGCGGAAAGCTCCTTTTTCAGGATTTTTTAAACCGTTCTCGAAGATTCGATTTGATGAATCAGAATATCCAAAGGATATTCCCGAATAATTTTTTATAAAGGAGGATTGAAATGCCGAAAAATCTGGATCATTGTTCCCGACGGAATTTTCTGAAATCAGGTGCACTGCTCGGGACAACTGTACTGAGCGGTCTTTCCT
Organism: Planctomycetia bacterium; assembly: GCA_030539035.1. Classification (GTDB taxonomy): domain Bacteria; phylum Planctomycetota; class Planctomycetia; order Pirellulales; family Thermoguttaceae; genus JAUNBG01. The sequence continues at coordinate 38,439 of JAUNSU010000011.1, read as the reverse complement.
TTGCGGAGGGATCTGCTTCTGAATTGCCGAATCCCCATTGGCAAAAACTGCCAAAATGGCGCGGATTCAATCTTCTCGAAAAATTCAATGTCGGATCCAATAAACCGTTCCTGGAAGACGATTTTCGCAATATTCACGATCTTGGATTCAACTTCGTCCGACTGCCGATGGATTACCGCTGCTGGATCGAAAAAGGAAACTGGCGCTCTTTTAAGGAAAAAACCCTTCAGGAAATCGATCAGGCGGTTGAATACGGCGAAAAATACGGAATTCATGTCTGCATGAACTTTCACCGCGCGCCCGGCTGGACGGTCGCAAATCCGAAAGAAGCCCTGTCTCTTTGGAAAGATCCCGAAGCTCAGGAAGTATGCGCTCTTCACTGGAAAACATTTGCCAAACGATATCGCGATATTCCGAACAGCCGTTTGAGTTTTAATCTTTTGAACGAACCGGCTTCCGTTGAGGTGGATCCTTATCTCGAAGCGATGAAAATTGTGATCGGCGCGATTCGATCGGAATCGCCGGATCGTTTGATCATCTGCGACGGTCTTCAATACGGCCGGGTTCCTGTTGAGCAGCTGAAAGATCTTCAAATCGCACAGGCAACGCGCGGATATACGCCGTTTGAACTTTCCCATTACCGGGCTTCCTGGGCGAGCGGCAGCGATCAATTCCCATATCCGCAATGGCCGAGCGCGACAGGCAACGGCAAACTCTTTGCCCCTTCCAAAAAGGGAATCACGGAGGAAGCGAAAAAACCGATCACCATCAACGGATCTTTTTCCAAAAAGGCGAAATTGCGTATTCGGGTCGGAACCGTTTCTTCCCGTTCTCAGCTCTGTGTATACGCAGACGATCAAGAAGTTTTCCAGCATGATTTTCGTCCTTCTGAAGGGAAAGGCGAGTGGTCCAAAGCCGTCTTTAAATCCGAATGGAAATGCTGGCAGAACATTTACGATCGCGATTATTTTGTCGATATTCCCGAGGGAACGACAAAAATCGAACTTCGGAATCTTAAAGGGGACTGGATGAGCATCAGTGAGATCGGGATCCAAAGCGAAGGCTCTTCCGAAGCGATCTTCCGTTTGGTCGATCAATGGAACGAACCGCAGAATCCTTATCTCTGGGATGAAAAAAACAATTCGATCTCGGGAGGAAAGATCAAGAATCGAAAATGGCTCATGGAAAATTTTGTCCAGCCCTGGATCGATTTCGAAAAAAGCGGTGCGGGCGGCGTGATCGTCGGAGAGTTCGGATCCTATAATAAAACCCCGCACGCAGTTGTATTAAGATGGATGGAGGATATGCTCCAGAACTGGCAAACTGCCGGCTGGGGATGGGCTATGTGGAACTTCCGGGGATCGATCGGTGTTGCCAACAGCTTGAGAGAGGATGTCGATTACGAAGATTGGCGCGGACTCAAGCTCGATCGCAAAATGATGGATCTTCTTCAGCGCTATTGATTTTTCAGAACCTGAATCGCGCGATCCAGCTGCGGATCAAATCGCGGATCTTTGCCTTCGAGTTTCAAATCAGGAAGCTCGAAGGTTTTTTTCTGATCTGTCTTCGATTCCGATTCCGGATTTTGCTCCTCACTGTAGGGCAAACCGAAATCCTGATAGATCTTCTTCAATTCGATTTTCGTTTTTGCGGATTGCACGCGTTTCCGGAAGGATTCCATTTCTTTTAAAACATTGGCGATTGCCAACTTGGCCTGATCTGCGTCCAGAGATCCGCGCAGATCCTGAATCCAACGGAGAACGATGCTCTGAAATTCGGAAAGGGGGATCTCATTGTTCGGATCAGGATGAACGCCCCAGGGATCGGAATCTTTGGAATTATGAAAACGATGGAGCGGAACACCCGACGGGCGCCAAAAACTGGCGTCGGTCAATCGGAGAAGACCCATCCCGCAAGGAAGCGGAAAAAGTTCCTGAACAGTCCCTTTCCCATAAGATCGGGATCCGACGATTGCGGCTCTTTTGTAATCCTGTAAACAGGCGGAAACAATTTCCGACGCGCTGGCGCTTCCTTCATCGATTAGAACAACGAGGGGAAGATCGACTTTTTTTTTCGCGGAAGCGAAAAATTCTCTTTTGACCGATCCGTCTCTGCGCCGGGTGGTTACTATTTTCGAGCCGGCGGGGAGAAAATAATCACAGATCCCCGCAGCCGCCGGTAAAAAGCCGCCTGGATTTCCGCGAAAATCAAGAATAATTCCCTTAGCCTCCTTTTTTACAATCGAATTGACCGCCAAATCGAAAAGGGGAACAGTAAGATCTGCAAATTGAGTGATTTTTATATATCCGATGGATGGATCATCTTCCAAGGTAAAATTCCAGGATCCGTCCGGATTCCGGTAATCGCCGCAAATGATCTCTTGCTGAATCGTATCACGGACAATTTTGATGTTTTTCAGTTCTTTGGATCCCGGACGGCGAATCGACAGGGAGACGGAAGTTCCCTGATCTCCCCGGAGCAGACCGAGAATTTCCATGATGGGGTACTTGGAAACATCCGTATTATCCACTTTTACGATCCGGTCGCCGTATTGCAATCCGGCTTTCGATGCAGGCGTTGCGGGGAGCGGAATAAAGGAAAATTCACCGGACGGCAATTCCTTGCGAAGGTGAAAAATACCGATTCCCCCGATTTTTCCCTGAAGCTCACCTTCGTACTCGATCTTTTCTTTCAAAGGCAACCAGGAAGTATAGGGATAATCGGGAGCGGTTTGAACCATTCCAACGAACGCTCCGGCAAGCAGTTCGTCCTTTTTAACCGGTTCCAGGGCTTCCGATTCTATTTGATGCAGGACATAGAGAAAGACTCTTTCGTGAAGCGCGGATCGCGAAGCAAGAAAAAGAGAAAGAAAAAACACGAAGAAAAACAGAATACAGTGTCTTTTGGGCATATTTTTGTCCTGAATTTTAAAGATTCTCAAACTGTAAATAACCGATTTTGAAACCACTGGATTTTCACGGGTACTTTTTTGGTAAAAACACGTTTTCATCAAAAATATCAGCCCCGAATCTTATATGGATTTCATCCGTGTTTATCCGTATCATCCGTGGTGCCAAACAAAAATATTATTACAGTATGGGAAAGATAAATATTTCGAATCATTCTATTATATCTCTTTTTAAGAAAAAAAGAAAGGGATTATCCACGAGAAAATGTCCCATATTGGTAATAAAGTGCGAAAAATAAAAAATTGGGGGAAAGGATAAATTATTCAAGATCTACCTTGACCAAATCCCCGCTTGAAGGTAAACTTATAATGCCTTTATTTCTATATTTAGATACTAAGAGAGAAATTTTACAAAGGCTTGGAATCATAGAATAAAATAAAATGCCCCGAGGGTTAAGGAAGATATAAAAATGGAAATTTTGGAACGTATTTGGGAGCTGATTTGCGATTTTTTCACAGGGATATCCCGAGCGGTGGAAAAAACGGTTACCTCATTTTTTGGGTCGTCGAATGCGCGGTTCATTAAAACCCTTCAGCCGAGGGTCGAAGCGATCAACGCTCTGGAACCGAAATATAAAGCGATGAGTATGGAGGAGCTCCGGCAGCAGACGGAATTATTCAAAAAGCGTCTTCATTCCGGAGAAACGCTGGACGACATTTTGAACGAAGCGTTTGCGGTTTGCCGGGAAGCGAGTTCCCGGGTACTGGGTCTTCGGCATTACGATGTTCAGCTCATCGGCGGAATTGTCCTTCATACGGGCGCGATCGCGGAAATGATGACCGGGGAAGGAAAAACGCTTGTTGCAACACTTCCCGCTTATTTGAATGCGTTGGAAGGTAAAGGCGTTCATGTCGTTACCGTCAACGATTATCTGGCGCGGCGGGATATGGAATGGATGGGGCCGCTCTACATGGCGCTGGGATTAACCGTTGGCGCGATTCAGAGCAACATGTCAACGGCCGACCGGCAGCACGCCTATTCCTGCGATATTACTTACGGAACGAATAATGAGTTCGGATTCGACTATCTTCGGGACAATATGCGATCGGCGCGGCGGGGTGATGAACGCTTTTCATCGGAATCGCAGCAGTCGCAAGGCCGGCTTCATTACGCGATCGTCGACGAAGTCGATAATATTTTGATCGACGAAGCCCGAACGCCTTTGATTATTGCCGGACCTTCCAGTGATGATGTTACCCGATACAAGGTCGCCGATGATATTGCCCGTCAGCTTACAAAAGATGTCGATTTCAAGGTCGATGAAAAAGATCATACGACCAATCTTACCGATGAAGGTGTTCGACGGGCCGAAAAACTCGCCGGAGTCGAAAGCTTTTATACGCTCGGCAATATGCACTGGCCTCATCTGATCGATAATTCTCTGAAAGCTCATCATCTTTACAAAAGAGATGTGAATTACGTAATCAAAAACGGGGAAATCGTAATCGTCGATGAATTTACCGGACGTCTGATGGAAGGCCGAAGCTGGAGCGATGGACTTCATCAGGCTGTTGAAGCAAAGGAAGGGGTCAAGGTCAAAGAGGAAAATCAGACCCTTGCGACCATTACTTTGCAGAACTTCTTTAAACTTTATGATAAGCTGGGCGGAATGACCGGAACCGCGATGACCGAAGCCAGCGAATTCTGGAAAATCTACAACCTGGATGTGATCGCGATTCCGCCGAACCGTCCGGTGATTCGTGTAAGCCATCCGGACCTGATCTATAAATCCGAAAAAGAAAAATACAAGGCCGTTGTCGATGAAATTGAAAGAGTTCATCGTTGGGATATCGTTAAAAAGGTGAAAAGCGATGCCGAACTCCTCGGAACGATTTCCAAAGAGGACGACAATCAGATCGAATTTATTCCGAAAGGAGAAAAGGGATCTGTCGTAATCAAAAAGAGCGAGATCGAATCGATTCAGCATCATGGGGCTCCGATCCTTGTCGGAACGGTTACCATTCAAAAGAGTGAACTGATTTCGAACATGCTCGACCGGCGCGGGATCAAGCATCAGGTTTTGAATGCCCGTCCGGAGAATATCGGACGTGAATCGGAAATCGTTGCTCAGGCGGGCCGGTTCGGCGCGATTACAATCGCAACGAATATGGCCGGCCGAGGAACCGACATCATTCTCGGCGGAAATCCGGAAACCCTTGCCTGGGCTTATTTCCAGACGAAGTATCCTACGCGTCTGGACGTTCCGCAGGAAGAGTGGAGCAAAATGGTTCAGGATATCGAAAATCGCGAAAAGATGAAATCGGAAGGAGATTTCGTTCGAACCCTGGGCGGTCTTCATATTATTGGAACCGAACGGCATGAGGCGCGTCGTATTGACCTGCAGCTTCGCGGACGATGCGGACGACAGGGCGATCCCGGTGATTCCCGCTTCTTCTTGTCTCTGGAAGACGATCTTGTCCGAATCTTTGCCGGCGATTGGGTAAAAAATATCCTTACCCGACTCGGAATGGAAGAGGGACAGGCGATCGAAAGCCGTATGGTAACCCGTCGTATCGAAGGGGCCCAGAAGAAAATCGAGGAAAGAAACTTCGATATTCGAAAAAGCCTTCTTGAATACGACGAAGTAATGGATATGCAGCGCAAAAGAGTCTATTCCTATCGCCAGCGCATTTTGGACGGAGGAAACACGAAAGACTTTATCCAAAATATGATCGATCATCAGCTCGAACAGCATTTAAAGCATTTTCTGGATCGTAATTTCGGTGCGGAACGATACGCGGAATGGGTAACGCAGATGCTGAGCATCGAATTTGAGATGAAGCAGTTCCGCGGAATGGACGCCAAGTCCGCTCAGGAATACGCACTGGATCACGCCCGTCGGATGTCGGAAACAAAAGCGCTTGATGCGGTCGAGGAAAATTTGTCCCTCGATGTTCCTCAGGATGAATGGAATTGGAATGCGCTGGCAAAAACAACGAACTTCCTTTGGAAAACAACTCTTCGCGGACATGATCTTCAAAAAGTTGGACGTGATAATATTGCCGAGTTCCTGATCGATAAGGCGAATAAATTCCTTGATACGGTGGATCTCTCGCAGGGTGGACCGCTTTTGGAACCGAATTACGGGGTCAATACGGCCTGCGCCTGGCTCAAAACCCACTTTACTCTCGATATTGATCCCGATACCTTAAAGGATCTGGATTCGGAAAAGTTCTTTGAAACCGTTCGGGAAAAGGTCCTTGAAAAGTACCGGGAAAAAGAAGTTCGTTTTCCGGTAATGGCACTCCTCCAGCAGTGCACCATTCACGATCAGCTGGGAAAACGATATGATCGGGAACGGGCTGTTGAACTGGCGCGGAACCGGTTCGGATGCGATATTTCCGTCGATGAACTGAAGAACAAACAGCGGCATGAAATTGAAGAGGCCCTGTTTAAAATCAGTAATGAGTATTCTTCGAAGGCGGATTGGTATTATGATGAAATGGATGCCAAGCTCGATGATATCTTTGATTCCGAAAAAATTGAAATCGCCAAAATACGCAAATTGCGGGATTATAAAATCGCGAGAAATGATCGGATTACCGTTGATGATCTGGTGAAGGTCAATCGCAATGATCCGAAAGTTGCCGAGCTGTGCGAATGGCAGGATGCCGAATTCGGATACAAGATCACTCCGCGTGAAATGGCCGATTGGGATTGCCTTCTGATTCGGGATCGGCTTGAAAGCGTGATCGAAGATCGGTTTAATCCCGAAATGCGCCGCGTGGAACGGTATTTGATCCTCGGGATTCTGGATGCCGCGTGGAAAGAACATCTTTTGGTGATGGATCGTTTGAAATCGAGTGTCAGCTTCCATGGATACGCGCAAATGGATCCGAAAGTGGAGTACAAACGATTGGGAATGCAGGCGTTCGAACAGATGTGGGATTCGATATACGAAAGAGTCTCCGATTACGTCTTTCGAGTTGAACAGCTGGATGAAAATTTCATCAGCTCTACCTGGGTGGAAACGGAAGCGCGGCATGAGTCCCTTCCTTCGAACGAGATCCGGGAACAGCAGGACGCGGCGATTGAAGCCTCTCAATCCCATAAGGTGGAGACGATTCGCAATCGATCCGCCCGAGTTGGAAGAAATGATCCCTGTCCTTGCGGAAGCGGTAAAAAATTCAAGAATTGCTGCGGTAAGGGAAGATGATCGTTCGGAACGGACTGATCGGTTGAATACGTTTTTTCGGAGGATGTTCCGGGATTCGCAAAGTCGGGAATCCCGGGCATTTCGGTGAAGGAGATCAAAACCGGATCACACGATCCTGTTTCTTTCATAAAGGATGTAATTATGAAATGTCAAAAATGCAATAATCCGGCAACGTTCCACATTACCGAGATGACCGGGGACAAACCGGTTGAACTTCATCTGTGCGATAAACACGCGGATGAATATCTCCATCACGCGAACGATAAGGGAAGCAGTCTTTCCGTAGATGATCTTGAAGAATCTCAGGAAACCGCGGAAGATGATCTCTCTCCCTTGCAAAAAGAGACGAACGAATTGAAGGAACTTGATTTTCAAACTTGTCCGGTCTGCGGGATCAGTTTTCAGGATTTCCGGAAGACGGCCCGATTAGGATGTCCGAATGATTATAAGGTCTTTGAAAACCAGATCCTTCCGCTTCTTCAAAAGATTCATGGGGCTCAGGAACATCTTGGCAAAAAACCGTCCCGGGCCGGAAATGGAGAAACCCAGCTTATGCTGATCCGATTGAAGAGAGAAATGAACGAAGCGATCGCGATCGAAGATTATGAACGCGCTTCCACTCTGCGGGATCGGATCAACGATCTTTCCGCGGAAAAAAGCTGAGGATCTGTTCGAAAGTTTCCAGGGACCGAAAAAAATGGGGAATTATCCTTTTCGGTCCCTTTTTTATTCCTGTTTTTGACGATTATTCATAGATCTTTTGCGCTTTTGAGATCTCTTCCCTGATCTTGTTTTGCAATTCTTCCGGTTCCAGAACTTTTGCTTCCGCGCCGTATCCGAGGATCCACCAGAAAATTTCGTTCAGACCGCAGACATCAAAGGTCAATACAACGGATCCATCGTCTTCCCACTCTTTTTTCTGCGTCCGATGCCAATGGATCTCCGATACATTTTGAGCGACTTTCGGCGAGAATCGGATCCTGATATGATAATCCCTGTCCCCTTCCCGTATAAAATTCCACGCGTTTCCGAAATACTCATCGACAGAAAATTGAGGTTTGTCGAATGTTTCCTGAAGAACATCGATGTTCAAAACCCTGTTGATCTTGAAAGTGCGGATCTCCCGGAACAACACCGCGTATCCGATGATATACCAGGATCGTGCGCAATAAAGGGAATAGGGATGAAAAAGAGTTCGGATCGGTCCGGAATCGGCCGGACTTTGATAATCGATTTTTACCACTCTTTTTTGTTCAACTGCTTCAAAAAAAGTTTGAAAGATCTCCTGATTGTTTTCGGTCTCTTTCGGGAAATTCTTAAACGCAAATTTGGGCTGGATATTCATCAGTTTTTCCATAAAATTGGGAGAAATGGCTCCGGCCAACTTAAAAATCGCACTCCGGAGTGTTGTAAAAAGTTTATCTTCGATCCTGTCGCCGTATTGAAGAAATAAAAGAAGGACGGAGAGAATTTCGTTCAATGTAAAATCAATACGCGGGACACCGTAATCGCTCAAGAGAGTCCAATCTTTCGTCGTTTTATCCTGAACGATCGGAAAACCCGCGTTTTGCAGGATCTGAAGTTCATACAGGATTACATGAGGCGTTGTTCGAAGTGTCGAGGAGAGCACACTGATCGAAGAAGGTTTTTTGTTCAGAACGATCAAAAGCGAGGTCATCTGGATCAGGGAAAGGTCGCGATCTTTCGATATGAAGTCCATTTGTGAAGATTCCTTCATGAAAAACGGCGAAAATTCGGGAGAATCCATGGACAGCTCCGGGCAAACAACACAATATTTAAAATCCGCTTATCCATTGCCGATCGATCATAAAATGATACAACCAGGGATGCGACCAGGGATTCCAAAGGGGATAGGAAACGGACATAATGGAAAGGATCAGGAGGATCAGTGCGATTCCCCGCATCAGGCGGGAAGAAGCGATTCGATCCAAAAAGGGGAGCATGGAAAAAATCCATAAGGGAATCAATGGGAAAAACCAGCGCAATCCGCAGCACATTCCGCCGTAATTGCGGTCGCCCTGATCCCGGGTAAGATAAAACACGAAAAATAAAAGCGTTAATCCGATCGAAGACCATCCAAAGATCCGAACCGGACGATCATAAGGACCGAACGCGATCATGAAAAGGCCGATCATGGAGAAAATCCAGACCGGGGTAAGCGAAAACAGACCATGATGTCCGATCGTTGCATGGAAAAAATAAACATACGGATTCGGTTCTCCGCGGTCGATCCCAACGCGATTCGCCCAATAGGAAAGCCGGGCATTCTTTGCTTCCCGTATTCGGCCGGACGGAAAGTAATTGTAAATATACCAGTCGTTTTGATCGAAAGAAGAAACCGCTCCGGAATGGGAAGGATCGACTTTCGCGATCTTGATATGGTCTCTTTTCATCGCGTAAGCCGGCTTAAACGTTCCGTGTGCAATATAATTGGCTGCGAAAAACGCCGCGGCAACAAGTAATCCGGCAGGTATCGCAATCGCAATGGTCTTCGCCGGAAAACGAACGATCAGAATCAGGCAAATGGCCCCGGCAACCGCAAGTGCCGGAAGTTCGCATACAACCGAAAACGCTCCGAAAAAACCGGTAAACAAAAACCAGAAAACATTTTTTCTTCCATGATAAAGGATCTGATAAACTCCATAAACCGCGAATGTAATACAGACCACGGCGGGAAGATGATTGTTCAGAGTCGTTGCGAACGAAGATACGAATGTTCCAAAGCAGATCACACTCATCGCGAATATTCTGCCCCAGTCGGTCTTTCCAAGATCATCGATCATTTGGGAAAAAAGAATCCAGGAAATGATCAGAGGGATCAAATTGAGAACGATCAGTAAAATTCGAACCGCCCACCAGGGATCCTCTTTGAGTGAGATCCCGGTTGTATGATAAAGGATTCCGTAGGGAACGGCCATTAACGTCGGAAGAAGCGGAGGTTTGCTCGAATACAAGTATCCGGAAAAAGGATCTTCCGGATTATATTCTTCGTCCGGCAATCCATGCTTAACCATATCGATCGTATCCCAGCCGGACGTTTCCATCGCCTTGTCAATCGCGTAAGGAACCAGCTGACGCTCATATTTCTTTGCTTTGAGGTTGGCCCGATTAAACTGCTGGACGCAATTACAGCCGCAATTGCGCCGCAGATCAACGGTCGGAACAGGAGTCTTCACCGAATTGTTTTCCACAACAGGAAGGAATCGATAAACACGGGAATCCGGCTCGACCAGCGCGCGAATTGTGAGCCAACGGCTTCGATCGTTCGCACTGAGAGTAGGCCGCGCTTTTTGCGCATCCTGAATAAGGGAAACCGCCAGCTTTTGAAGTCTTCTGTCGATCTCTTCCGGAGCGATTCCTTTTTTTTGAAGATCTTTTTTCTTTTCTGCAAGCTGCTTGGGGATCTGCTGGAGACGATAAGTTTGAACCGATCGGTCTGCGACATTATCCGTTGCAATGATCCGTCCGAGCATGATCCCGGACGAAATCAAAATGAGAAGGAAATAGATCTGCTTTCGTAAAGACGTGTCCATACGGTCCCTTTTGCGTGTTAAAGATCAATGGGTGATAAAATTATTCCTCATCGTCCTCGAATTCATCACTGTCGTATTCGTCCTCTTCCTCGTCCGATTCTTCCTCCTCATATTCTTCTTCATCATCGGAGTTTTCGTCGTCCGGGGCTCCTTCTTCAGCTTCCTCTTCTTCTTCCTCGCCGGGATCCTCTGTCTCTTCGCCTTCGCGATAATATTCGAAGACGCTGTCGGCCCCTTCATCCTCATCGTCGGAGTCGTCTTCGGGCTCTTCGGCCTTGGGCGCGATATGATCTTTCAATTCCTTAATCGGATCTTCCGGTTCTGGTTCCGGCGGATTGAACAGATCATCGGAAGAATCATCGATATCAAGATGGGCATATTCCTCTTGAAGAACAGATCCTGCGGGCCGCGAACTGTTGTCGGCAGCAATGTCGAGGATCGCACGGACCGTCGGATTCTCTTCCTCCTGATCCGCATCGGTGGGAAGCACCGGCATCGCGCCGATTTCAATCGCTGGAATCGTTTCCGTTTCTTCCGGGAAGGAAAAATTTGTCGTTCGGTCGGAATTGACCGGTTCCGGTTCCTTGTTCAACTGTCCGGGATTTTGGGCGGTGATCGAAATGGACGGATTTTGCCGGCCATCAATTCCCAGTTCGGTTTTAACAGGCTCCAGAAGATGCTTGATATTCGGCTGAATAAGAATCTCCTGATCTTTATTTTCGAGGTTCTGCTCCAGAATCTTTCCCTGATTATCGATAAAAATTTTTGTCTCTTCTTCTTTCGGCTGAAGAACAAACCGGCGGACAGGCGGGCCGGGCCTTTTTACCGCAATGGGATCGGGATCTTTTCCGACTTCTTCCGGCGGATTCTGGAATTCCACATTGGTCGGAACAGGATTGAAGTCTTCGAGAACCGATCGTCCAATATAATACTTTCTAAAGAGTTTTCCGTTCTTTTCCACCTGATATTTGGGTCGAATGATCAGAGACGGATCGGAAAAAGATCTTTGCGGATCAATGCGGTAAACCTTGAATTTTTTAACAGGAACAGGCTTCTCTTTATACGGCTCAACCGGAATGGTAATTGCTGTATCCTTTTTCTTTTCCGGGAGCGGTTTTGGTTTTTTCTCCGGGGACAGCGAAGGAGGAAGCAGAATTTTGAACTTTTTCGGTTGATCGGCAACGGCCGGAAGCACATGAATCGGTGTATCCAGACCGAGAAAGATCCGGCAAATATGCTCATGGCAGGTGAACAAAAAGACCTGATGGCCAGTTTTTGCGAATCCATGGAGCAGCCGTGCGGCGGCGAGCGCTCTTTGATTGTCGAAATTGACCAGAACATCATCCAAAATCAGCGGAAGTTGAACTCCATGTTTTTCAAATGTTGTCGTCAACGCCAATCGAATCGCGATGAAGAGCTGTTCCCGAGTTCCCCGGGACAGATCGGCAACGTCCAGCGTCTTTCCCTGTGCGGTATCGACATAAAGGACATTCTCTCCCAAAGGTGTCCATATTTTTACGTATTGCCCCATCGTCAAGGTGTTCAGGAAAGCCGATGCTTCTCTCAGTGTTTCCGGCTGCCGTTCCCGTTCATAAGCCTTGCGGATATCTTCCATCATTCTGCAGGCAACCGATCGGCTTTGCCAAAGCGTTCCCATCTCCTGAATTCGGAGATCGGTTGCCGCACGGTTGAATTGGAAGCGAACGGCGTCTTTCTTCACCGCTAAAGCCGAAAGCTGCTCGCCAAGCCGGCCGGACAGTTCCGATTTTTCCTGGAAATCAGATTGAAGAGAGATCAGACGAACACGGACTTTTTCCTGAAGGGTTGGAATGGATGCGCGGACTTCTGTATCGTCAAGTAATTCGGAAATCGCGGATTCTTCACAGAAATTTCCAATTCCGGCTGATACTTTTGTATCCAGATCGGCGGCCCTTTCCATTTTTTGAGTATAATCCAGATAGCGATTGCGCGCCTTGATCAGATCGTCCGGACTGGCAAGTCCGAAGATTCCGAGAAAATCATGAAGCTCGCGCTTTTGGAAGCGGATCTTGCTCAGGATCTTTTTTCGCTGCCGGAGAAGTTGAATCCGGCTCTTTTCGAGATCTTTTTTATCTTTAAGAGCGGATCGAACCAGTGTTAATTTCTTGCCAAGATCCTCAATAATGTCGATTGTCGATTGATCTTCTTTTTTAAGATATCCGGTTCCCGCGAGAACTCGTTCGACATGATCTTCAAGTCCCTGTCGTTCCCGAAGAAGGAAATTCAATTCCGTTTGCAATGTTGCGGATCGTTGCCGAAGATCTTCGGCAATATCGACTCTTTCGAGCATTTCCTTGATCTGAACCGGTTTAAGGGTAAGCGGAAGTTCCGCGATTTTAAGCCAATGCCGCCAGCGCTTATGAGCGCTCTTAACGGCGATTCCCGCTTTGTCTTTTCGGGTTTCCAGCGTTTGAAGATGATGATGAGTCTCTTTCCATTGGGAATCAAGAGGAACCATCTTTTCGAACCAGACGAGATCCGCCTGCGCCTTTTGCAGCCGGATATCCGCGGTTTGTCCCGCCGCCGGAAATTGGCTGTCGATCGTTTGCGCTTCTTCTTTTGTCCGTTCGATCTGCTTCAATAAAGATCCCAGCTGCTGTTGATTCTCTTCCAGCTTTGCGAAATTTTTCTTTTCCGCAGATGTTTTAAAGATAAAGCAGAAGATCGCAAGGAGCATTCCAAGGATTCCCACGCCGGGATCTTTTTGCATAAAAGCATATCCGCAAAGGAACAGACCCGCGATGATTCCCGCGGCAACCGCGATCAGCGGTCCGGTCTGAAGGGACTGGTTGGCGGCAAGATATGTGTTCAGGCGCTCCAGTTCCTTGCGGTATTGATCCATTTCCTGAAGACGCTGTCCGATTTCAACCCGTCGCCGGAGCGCGGAGACCAGCGTACTGGTGTTTTCCAGCGCTTCCGTTAAATTCCTTTGTCCGCGCGAACTCAAGCCGGAATCGAGCTTTTCCGCGATCGACGCAAGCCGCGCTTCAACTTGAGTATGCTGTTCTTTCGTTTTGGAATAATGCTTTCGGGCCTTGTGAATTGCTTTCGCGGGGACCCGATAATCTTCCACTTCACGAAATCCCGTTTCCCATGCAGCCGCATCCTTGTCGGAAACGGAGGGATCCGTGATCGGAAGAGAAGCGTCGCTTTTTCTTTCCTGCAAAGTATCAAGAGCATTATGCGTCAAAAAGATCTTGCCGTTGCGCGCTCCGCGCAGACGCAGTTCTTCCTGATCCAGCTGATTGTCGATCTCGTTTTTCTCTTTCTGAAGAGCGGCAAGATCGGCATCGATTTTTTGAAGGTGCGGGATCTCTTCCTGAAGCCATTCGATCCGCGGGGCCATGTCCAGATAGGTCTTTTCCAGAAGGATTGCGTTGAGCTTCTTTTTGAGATTAAGATAATCCCCATGCAAATTCCGATAGGAATTTCGTATTTCCGTAATCGTGTCCTGATGCAAAGAGACTTCGTCCAGAGCGTCTTGTTCGATTACGGCAACCGATCCCATCGCGCTGATCTCGTTCCGCACCACGGCCCGGGAATCCCAGAGCGGCGCGATCGAAAGAGAAAGTTCGTATAATCGCTGTTTTTGTGTATTTTGATCGATTTTTTCCTTTAATTGCCGAATCGCTTCCTGAACTTCCCGTTGTTCCGTAAGAATTCGGGCATATTCATTCAGATGAAAAACGGATTCTCCCGCCTTTTGATTCAGACGCTCTTTTTGATCCAGCAAACCTTCCAGAATGGTCGGTTTTCCCTGAATATCCAGAATCTCGTTCCGTTCATCGACAATTTGATGAAGAACCTGAATCAGAGAGATCCGATCGACGCCGACGCTGAGTCGGTAAAGCATTTGCGCGGCATCGGTTTCGCTCAATGTCCCCAGCTTTTGCAGTTCATCCAGCCCGATCGCGAAGACATTATTAAAGGTCGCTTCATCGACATTATTCACCAGCGTTTGCACGAAATAATCACTGAGCCGGGCGCCGTCGGGTCCGGAAACGATCAGGGATTCCGCGATTCCTTTTCCCGGAATCGGATAAAAACGGCCGCTCCAGTTGGCCAACCCGCCGGTTGCGATAAATCCTGATTTCATTTCCAGCGCGGTTTGCTTACTGTAAAGAGATCCGCTTCTGCGCAAATATCGCCGATCAAGCCGATATCGTCCGTATTCGGTTGATAAACAAAGGGATCCGCCTACCCAGCGCTTCTCGTCCTGATCCGCATGAGAGGGATCTTTCCCGTCCGCGAGCAGAAAAGAATTTTCCGCCGGTCCGGATCCTTCCAGAACCATTTGAATATACTTTGCCCGTTCCTCGTTTGCGCATCCGTAAAGTCCGCTTCGAATGAACTGCATGAGAGTTGTTTTTCCGGCCTCGTTCGGTCCGTAAAAAACGTTCAATCCTCGGGATACTTTGGGAAGGGAAAGTCGATCCCAGATACCGAATTGTTCTATATCAAGAGATGTAATTCTCACGACAGATCCTCCTTCCCTTCTCGATCCTGTATAAAGATTCGACGCTCATTGAGCAGATTGGGATTCTTTCGCAGCCCGGCGGTTTTTCGGCCGTTCGCGGTATTTTCATCAGCACTGAGGAGCTCGACTCCCATCATTGCGGCTTCCCGGAGAACTTCTGCCCGTTCTTCCATCTTCCGTTTTTGTCTCTCAATTTCCACGGGATCCGTTTTGTCCTCAAAAGTATCGGTGTTTTTCGATTTTGGAGCAACTCCCAGATCCAGAAGATCGGTTAAAAAAGGAACTTCCGATCGAAAAGCGCGCGCATCCAGAGTGGAAAGAACGTTGGCCGGGATCTCTTTCCCTTCCGGATCGATTTTCTGCTGTTCTTTCAATTTGGCCATTTCCGCCTGCGCCAAAAGATATTCTTTGAACTCTTCCGGGAAAAATGCTTTCATATCGATCGCTTCATCCGGATTTTCCTGATAAAAATGGAGCATGCGGAGATAATCCCCGAGAATGGTCTGCTGATCATAATATTCCGATGCGAACATATCGGGAAGGATCGGCTTGATATCGACGCAGTAAAGGATGGGATCTTCTCTTCCGAAGTCGGCGCGCAGATCCCGAAGAAGGGATTGGGCAAGATTCCCGTATCGCAGTTCCTGATAAAGATTATTGCTTCCTTCAATACGCCAAGAGAGCAGACAAATTACATCGTCCTGAACATCGCGGAGATTTTTGATGCGGGCTCTCATTTCCGAAAGGATCTGCTCTTCACTCATCTCATCGCGAATCGCAAGACGTTCCGTTTGCCAGCGAAGAGGCGAGGTTTTCACCAAATCGACTTTGGCGCGGCCAAATTCATTGACTTCAACCAGAGAAAACCCGTAATCGCCCGTTTCTTCCGGCGATCGGGCCAAATTGACGCCCGGGTAATGAATGATCACCGGATTTTTCATCAGAAATTCCCGCCGATGTCCGCCGCCAAGAGCCCAATACTGAATTCCGTCTCCCCGAACGGATTCCGGAAGAACTTTTCCATGGAAAGCACAGATCGTATAGATTCCCTCTGAATCGTGGGTAAGTTCCGGAGGTCGAAAACTCATCGTCTGTCTTCCCGCGCTTGTTCCCAGTATCCTTGCAATGGGAACACCGTCCTTTTGAAAGAAAAATTCCTCTGCTTTGCCAACGGAAAAAATATGGACATTGGAAGGAAATTGAAAGGCGGCCGGAATGTTTTCCGGGCTGTCTGCTTTTCCGCCCGCCCAATAAACCGGAATATGCTCCGCTTCCAATTTTTTAAACTCGTCGATCAGGAATAAAAGCCCCCAGGGACCGGTGATTTGCGGATCGATTATATCTCCGCTGAGAACGACAAAATCCACCTTCTCTTCTGCGGCAAAGCGGAACATCCGTTCCGCGGCTAATCGCGGAGCATCAAGGATCCGATCTTCCAAATGGGAAGGGGATTCCAACAGTCCGTTGACCGGCAGTTCGATATGAAGATCAGCAGCATGAATAAATCGAAAGGGCTGAGCTGTCATTTTGGTTCTTCTCTTTTCCTGTAAAAACAAATTTTTATCTTTTGCCTGTTTCCTGCAAAAATTCCAATATATATTTTATATCAAATTTTACAAAACAGGAAAGGTTTAATCAATATACATTATAAAAAAGTTGACAGAACGGCAAAAAATAGTCAAAATAAAATGATTATATTGATTATAATGCAAATAATCAAAAAAGCAAGGGAGGAAAAACAGGGCATTTTTTCGCTCTCCCCCATTTTTCCTCCCTTGTCCAAAGGAAATTTCGATCTCTTTTCAAGAATCAAAAGGAATGAAATTCTTCGGGCTGTTGAGTTGTTCGAACCCGGATCGGAAGTGTAATCGCCTGATCGCAGGAAAATTTCACTTTATAAGTCCCGTTTGGAAGTTCGAGGATCTCCCCTTTTTGATCGAGATAAAGGCCCGTCGCAAGCGGCATTCCATATTGAGCAAGCTTTTCCCCTCCCCAGTAAAATCCATATTGACCAACCTCCAATTTCATCGGAAGAAGGAGGGTTTTTCCCGCGATTTCTACCTTGGGATTCACAAGAGATTTCCCTTGAAAGCTCTTTTGATCTTTGGCTTGAACCTGGAATCCGATTCTGGATTTCCCCTCTTTTACGACCATTTCAAATTCGAAAGTATTCGTATTGGACGGTTCCGCATCTTTCCAAAGATCGAAGATAATCCTTTGGAACCCTTCTTTTCCGTCGATTTTTTTATAATGATAATCGCGCCGCTTGTCGAGAAGAGCATTCCGTTCTTCTTCGGTCTTTTTTCCGAACAGGGCGGGATCAATTTCCATTTTACTTCGAAGATCCTGCGGGATCCGGCCGGAGAGTCGAAGGTCGTCGTAAATGCGGATCATGTCGAGAATCTCATTGATAAAGGGGTGCTTTTTGGCCGCGTCGACCGATACCTGAAGAGAGATCGAGGAATCATAGGCGAGCGACTTGGTCAACACATACTCATACATATCAGGCGTCGCCTTTTTATCATAAGCATAATACCATCCGATATCAAGCGGATAGTGATTGGTCTTATAATACGACTTAAAACCGCCTGATCGTTCTTCCAGATAGGCTCTCAGATCGTCGTGTCCATCGGCGGAGGCGGTGCGGGCAAGCTGGTGCCAGGAATAAGGCGAAGTGCTGCTTGCCTGATAAAGAATGTTCTTATTATGGATCCGATCATAAAAGTTTTTATGCAGAATCGCGTTGTAATACCAGTAGTCCCTTTGATCCGAAGGACGTTGGAGCCGTTCGGAACCATCGAAGTAGATCATGTCGAGCGGAAGCTGATTGGCCGTGTTGGCCAAATTTTGCGCGATTTCGCCGGCAAGATCGGAATCAAGATCATACATATAATATCCGTATGCGCGAACGAGGTGCCAAATATCCGTGTCTTTTTTATGAGAAGACTTCACCGTTGAATAGAATCCCCGTTTGCATCCGGAAAATCCATAGGGCTTTTCGACAGAGACTTTATCGTAATAGATCATTTCATCATCAATCCAGAGTGTTCTTCCCGATTCCGTGTAAGGTTTGGTCTCCGTTTTTGGAAATTCGGCGGACGGGGGATCAACCGTTTCTATAAAAGTCGTTTTTTCGTCAATATCTTTTGCCAACTTGACGCATCCGTCTTTTACGAGTCTTTTATCCGGAACCGGAGTAAGGTAAGGATCCGGATAGTAAATCGATGCGGCCAGAAAATGAAGACCAACCTTGATTCCCTCGGCGTTAAACCGCTTGATCACTCTTTTGAGGCTTTCGATTCCATCAGGATAGTTCCCTGTATTGACTTCATAATGTCCATGGGACTTGGTCCAGGTATCGAGCAACAGGATCATTTTGAAATGCCCGCGCTTTGCGATTGCGAGTGCTTCCTCAAATTGCTCTTCACGAAAGCCGGTGAGAAAGAAATAGGATTCCCGGACCCAGGGACTGATCTTGTTCCATTTTCCGTCCGGATGAGGGGAAGGGATTCCTGCCGCAGTCTGAAATTCCGGGATCACGGATGTCCACTGGTCTTCCGGACAGCAGATGATTCCGAACGCGGCGGGAGATAATCCATGCCGGGCAACAGACTCCACGGTAAGATATTTCGAGGGATTATCCCAAAGAATCGATTGAGAAGATTCGAAATCCTCCAGAAGAACGGAAGATTCTTTTCCGTTGACGTCCCGAATCATCTCCACCTGATCGATCAGGCATTCCACCGTCTTGTTGACCGGAAGACCGTTGTAATAAAAACTGAGGGCGGCAACAGAGCTGTAATCGATTGTATTGAGAGCGGGTTTATTGAGAAATATCTGTTTCCATCCTTTAAAATCAATTACGATATAATCATCGCGATACCCGCCTTTATGGTCGGTCAATTGGATCTTCAAATGTTCCTTATTCCCGTCTCCATGAACCCAAACGCGGATTCCTTTGGGATTGGAAAGATCAATCGGACTCGGAAAATTCTTACCGCGAACGGACCACCCGTTGACCGTTTGCCCGCACGTTGCCTGAAATCGCGCGGAATATTGACCCGCCTTTGCATCGCTGCTCATCTGAAAAAGATGAGAACATCCCTTATTGTTGAAGGAAATTCGCGGAAAGGGATTGGAAAGAAGATGAACATTGGGAGCAGCGGTCATCACTCCCAGCGCTTTCCCTTTATGGAATGCCGTATTGATCAAGGTTGCGATTTCTGAGTCGTCGGGAACAGGAACCTGCATCAGTTGAAATTGTTTGATTTTTTGATCCGATTCCAATTGAACGAGCTGGAAAAGAAGAAAGCCTTTTCCCGCCGTGATATCGAAAACGGCTTTCGTTCCCCCATTAAACGATACAAGGATCTGATTTTGCGCGAATTTGACATCTTGAGGAACCAATTTTTTGCCCGCCTCGGTTTCCAGGGAAAAAGCAGATTTTGTTGACTTGGGCCAAGAGACACCATCGGAAAATTCCGCGTAAATCGCCCCTGTATCGGAAAGATGGATCTTTCCGTATCCAAGATCAAAAGTCTGTTCTGCAAACGCAAATCGAACACTCAGCAGAAGTGAAAAAATGATAAACAGCCGCCAGTGCATAAATTTTCTCCTCATTTTAAAGATCGAATTACCGAAGAAGCATTGGATTTTTAGAACCGCCCTTAATGGAATTCCATCGGCGAATTTCAAAAAACGTGCGGCGATATCAGTTGCGACGTATCCAGAACCGCCCTTAATGGAATTCCATCGGCGAATTTCAAACGAACATCGATCTCCTGATTATACACTTTCAAGGGGATCAAATACAATCCCCCGGAAGAGTGTATTTTCATTATTTCGACTTTTTATTGCGAAAAACATTGAGGATCACGAAGATCAAGGAGAAAAGAGATAAAAAAAACAGGGGAATATGAAAAAATTTTTTGCCAAACTGGGATAATAAGGGGCAAAAAAGAATATTTTGGAACTATTTTGATAAATTACAGGAAATTTTAAGTTTTTATATTGATAAGGGAAATTTTTTTATGTAAAATAGATAATTGCTGATGAAGATCTGCTCGTTCAAAAATTTTGGACGATAAAGATCCTTTTCCCTTTATTGTCTTTGATGTGTATTATCAAAATTTATTGATCCGATTGCGGATAGGCCGGGAACGGTACCAATGCGGCTTCCATTTTTAACAGAAATAAAATTTTTAAGAACAAAAGACAAGATTCGTTTCCCTTTCGGACGGGTCCTGTCCTTGGGAATATTTTGTCTGTTTTTAATGATTTTGCCTGCAGGAGCGGAAGAACTCAAGCCTGCGGATCTCCACTTTAAGGAAGGCCCCCTTTCCCGGGAGACTTCTGAAAAACAGACGGTTTCTCCGCAAACAAAAGGGTTGCCTGCGAATCATCACGTAAGAGAGGATGTTCGTAAACTTGAATATCCGGAAACGACGGGAAGAATCCCTTCTTTAAGGATCTTTTTTCAGGGGCTTCCTGATGTCCCGTATCTGGGGTTTATTACTGCGCAAAAACTCGGGTATTACAAGGAGGCCGGACTGCCGGAGGTTCAACTTTTGTGGATGAACGAATCCCAAGATGCCTGTGAGCTTCTTATGCTTGGACAGGCGGATTTTGTTTCCGCATGGATGATCGAAGGATATTTGGCCTGTGCAGGGGGACAACCGATCGTTGCGATTTCACAAACCGCCCAACGATCTTCCTGCGGTGTTTGTGTTCGAAAGATCCCCGGTTCCGAAATCCAAAATATTGAACAGCTGGATGGAAAAAAGATCGGGATCTGGTGCAGAAAAGAAGGGATTCCCCGATTTTTCTTTGCCCATAAGCAAATGCACCCCGAATTTATTGTTCAGAATTCCTTTTCCTTTTTCCTTATGAAAAAGAAAGTTCTGGATGCTCTTTTCTATACGTCCTATTCCGCAAAAACGTTTGCGGAAATTTATAAAAGACGGGATATGTTCACTTTTTTTGATTTTGATACATATGGAGTCAATATTCCGGAAGATGCGCTCTTTTGCAGGAGATCCTTTATTAAGAGATATCCGGATATTGCCGAGAAATTCGTTCGCGCTTCCTGGAAAGGATGGAAGTTCGTTGCAGACAATCCGCAGGAAGCGATTCAAATGCTGAGAGAACAGCGGATCCGCTTCAGTTTAAGCGCAGATTCGGTCCAGCTCAGAAAACAATTGCAGGTCTGGATGGACATTTTAATGCTCGATGCCAACCTGGATCAGAATGGACATTGCTCGAAAGACGGCTTTGCCCAGATGCGAACCGGTTTGATCAAAAACGGGACTCTTCATAAGGATGCTCCTCATTATGAAGATTTTTTTTACAATATCCTGGATCCTAAAGATAGGATCCGTATAAAAAAATGAAATCAGAGAATTTCTAATACCGATTTATGCCTCGAACAAAATTGATCTTAATCGTTTTTGTTCCCCTGTTTTGCATTATGGGGACGATCATGATGCTTTTTGTCCACTTTGAGCGGAAAGACAAGCTCAATTCGGCGGCAAAAGGCCTGGAGGAGATCGTGTCCAATTGCTGCGAAAGCCTTGCGATTCGAATGGATAATTTTGCCCGGCAAGTCAGCTTTTTTACAACCTTAATTACAGATCGGCGCAATAATACGGTCGATGTGATTCGGCGGAAAATGGAGCAGATGCCGGAACTTCAGGGAATCGCAATCGCTTACGATCCGGGATTTCTGGAAAAGGTCCGACAGGGAAAATTCAAAGATTTTTATTTTGATCAATATCCCGGCCTGGATCTTTCAGGATCGGTTCCAAAATTCCTTTGCCCGGTTATCTATCGCCAAGATAAGGATCTTGTGATCAGTAATGAAGCCAGCAAGGGATATCAGTACACAGATGCCTATCTTGCCGGAAAATATCTGCGGGAAGGAACCTGGACAGATCCTTTTTACTCTCGAATATCGCACAAGCTCTGCACGTCTTTTGCCCTTCCCTTTTACCATCACGAGGAGTTTGCGGGAGCTGTGATCATGATCGTTCAGCTCGACGCTCTGGTGAAAAATCTGTTGAGATCAAATAAAAATCATGATGGGTTGACAACTTCCCGATACGTGATAGTGGACAAAACCTCCCATATTTTGTATCATTCCGAGGAAAACCCCTGGAAACGGAGCGGCCTTTATTCCCTCATGGACGAGTTGGAAATCAAGGATTACACCCCGGATTTGGATGAGATATTGAGAGGGCGATTAACGACAAAACATTTTCCCGCACATCGATATTCCGCAGAGGATCATTTTATCCAGGATGCCTCTAATAGCTGGCTTGTTTCCTGTTCCATAAAAAATGAGTCGGGCTGGATCTTTATTGGCGTTTTCCATGAAGAGGATATTCTCAGACCGGTCAATCTTCGCTTGATGAGGTATTTATGGATCGGCTTGTTGTCCGTCTTTGTTCTTGGGATATTACTTTCGGGACTTTTGATCTGGTTTGTTCAGCCTTTGGAAGAAGTGATCCGGGGGGGACAGGCTATCGCGGAAGGGGATTTTACCTATCGAATTACCAAATTCGGAAACCGCAAAGATAAATTGGGGGTTCTGGTAAAAGCGTATAATGCCTCTCTCGACCATCTTCAGCTTCATATCGATAATGCGGTCAAGGCAATGGTCAAGAATCGGAAAATGGAGCAGGAACTTCTGGTTGCCCAGGACATTCAAAAATCTTTTTTGCCGACATTAAAATCCAAGCACAGGGAAGAAATTCATTATGAAGTCTGCGGCGATCTTCTTCCCGCGCATTTTATGGCGGGCGACTTCTTCGATTTTTGGCAGCTTGACGAGGAAACAGTGGTGATGTTCGTCGGCGATGTTTCCGGAAAAGGGATTCCCGCCGCAATGATTATGGTGGAAACCCGAACATTGCTCCGAACAATTATTTCCGAACACCTTTCTCCCGGCGAGGTCCTCAAAAAATTGAATTCTCTTCTCCTTATAAACAATATAAAAAGTATGTTTGTTTCCATTTTTCTGGTCTATTACAAGATAAAAACAGGAGTTTATCAATACGCCAATGCCGGCCATAATCCGCCGGTTCTGATGTATCCCGACGGAAATTGCGAGTATTTTGAATTTGCTCAGGATACTCTTATCGGATTGATGGAAAAAACAGAGTATCATACCAAAGAAAGAGTCCTTCCTGTTGGAGCAACACTCGGAATTTATACCGATGGTGTTCTGGATATTGTGGATCCGGCAGGCGTCCCTTTCGGAAAAGAACGATTAAACGGATTGTTTATGGAACTCGGTTCCATGCGGCCAAGAGACCTCGTCCCGGAAATCATAAAAAGATTGAAAGATTACAGTGATATTACTCAAAAGGATGATATTACCCTCCTTGTTTTTAAAAGATTGGAAGATAAAATTTCAGAAAGAAGAGTGGAGGAGTAAATCCAAATGATAAATATAGATACTGAAACTAAAAATGAGACTTTAATCATAAATTTATCGGGCAGCTATGAAGAGATCATATTAACTCGTCCGCTGTCCGATACGGTCAAAATCGTAGAAACAGGAATCCAGCAAGTTGTTCTGGACTTTGAAAAAGTTCATTTCCTTGCAAGCTGCGGGCTTCGCGATATTATTACGTTCGCGAGTATACTGGAAAAACGGAAAATTGATCTCGTTTTGAGAAAAATATCAAAAGAAATCCATGAAATTTTTATTTTAACTGCCCTTGAAAAGTGTTTGAAAATCGAATAAAATAAAAGGACAGGTCCAAAAGAATGAGTGAGGTGAATATGGATACAATGGAATTTCGTAATACATTAAAAAAAGAGAACGGTTTTTTTATTGTTCATTGTAAAGATAAAAAACTGGATACGGAAGATATTATCAAAAATTGGGGCGAAGAGCTTCTCGCGATTATGGACGATCCGGAATGCAAGTATTTGATCCTTTCTCTCCAGGATGTTGCCCTGATCTCAAGTTCCGCTCTCCGGTATTTGATTCTTGGCCATCAGAAAGGAGCGGAACTGAAAAAACCGTTCGGTGTCTGCTGCATCAATGATGATATTATGGAAACGATTCAAATGACCTGTTTGGATAAATTCTTTAATATCGGAACCGATGAGGACGATATCCGCAAAATTCTGATCAAGGTTGGGGAAGAATTGGAATTCGAATTGACTTGATTTCTGTCCTATTCGTTTGTCCTCTCCTCGTTCTTGGATTTTTTGTTAAAAAAGGATTCTGCTGAACAAAAAAGAACTCTCTTCCCGGGAAAAGAAGAGAGTTTGTTTTTTTATAATTTTTCGAAGGAGATCTGATCGACCCACATTTTGCCCAAAGAGCCGTTGAGGCCAACTTCGAGAGAACAGGACGAATCACCGGGTTCAACATCAACGAGGATTTCGACTTTTTGCCAATCAAAAGTTCCGAGAAGAGATCTGGAACTGATATACTGAAATTGATTTTTTCTTTTGACCGCCCAGCGAAGGGTCCCTTTTTTCCAGCTCGGGTTTCCCTGAACGATGTTTTCTCCCTTGATCCATGCGGTGATTTTCCAACGGGATCCTTCCGGAAGAGCCAGCTGTTGACGGGCAAGAAGATACTCGCCTGTTCTGTTTTCCAGCATAAGGACATTCTTTCCTTCCGGCGCGTGATCATTTGAAAGGATCTTGCCTGCGGACGGAATGATCCAGGACACGGGTTCAGGAATATCGGCTTCGATTTGCCGTCCGGATAAAATGGAAATCAGCGGCAGGCGGTTCGATATTTCGAACCCCGGGTTTTTCAGAAACGTATTTGCCTTTTTATTCAACTCGGAATTGGATTCCTTTTCCCTTTTGAAAGCAGACGGCGAGTGTTCGCCGACAGTACAGACTCCCGACCATGATCCTTCGTAATCCGCGGAGTACGGCTTTCCATCACAAAAGGAAAGGAAGAAATTGGATCGGTCCAGAAAGATATTTTCCGGCTTTTTTCCTTGAAGATCACTTAGGGTAAAAATGGTTTTCTTTTGATGGAACAGACGAACGGTATCCGGTTGATCCAGATACCGGGATTCTTTGGATCGTCCTTTGATCTCCAGATTGTTTCCCTGCGCGATCTCTTTTCCCTCTTTGATAAAGGACCAGGAGTCGGCCAAAGGAGCGGATGCCTTGAAGGAAAGAAAGACTTTGGCATTTGTAATCATTCCAACCGATCGAACACCGCACTTCATCAGAAAGGACGGAGATTTTCCGAGCCGATATTCCGCAGTGCAGACGATTCCCGGCGTGAGCCGTTCGAATCGCCCTTTTCCGCGAATGTGTCCTTCGAATACAAGCCGAAGATCCTCTCCGATCTTTTCAATTCGGGATGCGGCTTCAACTTCATTCGCATTGCTGTAATGCGTTCCTTTTTCGCCAAACCCGTAATCTGTATAGATTTCGCCTCCTTCAAGAATGAGATCTTTACTCTGCGGATCTTGCTTGCTGATCAGGGAAATAATGGATCCTGTTCGGGAAAGGCGAAGACGGTAATGTTCATTTTCAAACAACCATCCTCCCGCCATCGGGATCAGGGAATACTCGCTTTTGGGAAGAGATTTCGCGATCGGTTTATCTCCCAATTCGAGCGACCATTGAAGCGGCAAACGGGAAGAGGCTTCCGGGCTTTTCCAGGAGATCATTGCTGTCAGCTCTTTTTGATCTCCAAGCTGAGAAGCCCATCGAACACGGCCGGGCAGATCAATAAAGGAAAAGAAACAGGCGGATCCCTTCACCGTTCGTGCGGAAAGGAACGATCCTTTTTCCGAAAGGGGATACATCGGGCAAAGCATCGAATCATAAAGAATCGGCGATCCTTGAGTTCTTCGATAAATGGAACTGGTGCCCGGGACCCCTCCTTCAGGACGGATCCGGTACTCGTCGGAAAGAAATCCTTCCGCAGTCTGTACTCCCCAGGAAGCGGCCTCCGGGACGGAAAAAGAGAGAACCGCATCGGACGGAATTTCTTCGCCGCTCCACATCGATTCCATACGAAGGGTTTCTTTTTGAGAAATATATCGTATTTGTAAAAGGGACTTTCCGATCTTCTTTCGGAAAGTACATACTTTTCCTTCTTTTACAAGAGAGGATGTAAAAGAGAGATCCTTATTTGCCGGATCTTCCAATCCTTTTGGAAGAAAGAGATCGGCGGGACCCAGAACCTGCTTGCCGTCGATCGCAAATGATCGCAGAAGTCCGGTTCGTGTATCGATTTCTCCCCGATATTTATCGTTGGCAAGAACGAGAAGATGGGGATCTTTCTTTTCTGAATTCGTTGAGGATTGGGATGATATCCGATCGGCCGATTCCCTCTTTTCCCGATTCTTCTTTTCGCTTTTATTGATCGGAAGATCCGGGATCTCTTTGGGATCGCGAAGAGCGAATACATTATATTGATACGCGTCCAAATGAACCGGAACAGATCCGCTGTTTACGGCAGCCGGAGCATTATTTATCATATCGGTGATCACGGATTGATTTCCGGCGTTCAGAGAAAAATCGATTGGGACGGGATTAAAATTGATCAGAGCGATTGATTCTTTTTCCTCAAGAGATCGTCGAACTGCGAAAACACCGGGAGGAACATCAACCCCGATATAATCCGGTTTTCCTTTTTGCAGCTCCGGCAGCCGCCGTTTGATTCCAAAGAGCTTTTGGAAGACGAAAAAGTTCCCGTCTTCCTGCTCGTGATAGATCAAGGGAATCCCGTAAATGAAAGCGGTTAATGCGACCACGGCCCGGCCGGGTTCGATTCCATACCACAATTGCGTCCGCAGACTATCATGGCTTTCACTATGCCGCAATCTCAAAAGATCCTCCATCTCGGAATACTGCTCTTCATGCAAATATCGGCGCAGGTGATCAACGAAGAGAGCGGGCTCCTGTTTGCGAAGATCATGGTAAATTCCATAGCACCCTCGAAAATCATAGATCGCATCGGATACGGCCCCAAAGACGCTTCCCGAGGTTTCCGCAAGAAGGCCTCCCTCCGCAGGCTTTTCCGATTTTACCGCTCCGCGCAAAGCGCGCAGCATATTGAGTCCCCCTTGCCGTTTGGCAAAGCTGGCGCGATCATAAGGAATCGCGGGATTCCAGTTCGGGATCTTGCTGCCGCTCACCGCGTCAACGCGATATCCGTCGACACCGTATTCTTTTACATAATACCGGGCAACCCGGGCCATGTATTCCCGCCAAGAGGGATAATTGAAATCGAAGCACCAATAAGAAAGGGTTTTTCCGTCTTCATCATAAACGAGCCATTCCGGATGTTCAATCGCGCGCGGGAATGTATTGCGTCCTCCATGAGGAACACAATCCTGAAGAACATGCAGACCAAGATGATGAGCACGGGAAACCAGCTTTTTGTATTCTTCTCCGGATCCCAGGCCCGGCTGAAATTTATAGTAATCCCTCGGGCAATAGATACTCTGATCTTCGATCGGCATAATCCAAATGGCGTTCATATTCATTGCCTGAATTCGATCGAGCAGCGGAAGCGAGTTGGAAAAACCGCCGAGATCTTTGCAGTTGCTTCCGATTGTTCCTCCCGGATGGAAGGAATAGAGATCGGCTCCGGCAAACCAGTTGGGTCGATCCCCGGGAATTGTATGTCCAAATTTTTTCATCCAGTTGTGAATCTGATGCAAAGCCTGTTCGCCGTCGGTATCAAAGATCTGGAAGCAGTATCTTCCGACTTCCTGTTTACTTCCTTTTTTCATTCGCGCCTTGATATCGAAAGAAACGGTTGTTTGCAATCGATCTTTTAAACAGCCGGCGGCAAGTTGACAGGAGTCCGCATTCGGATAAAGATCATCGCAGATAAAAAGAAAGGAACGGTTTTTATTTTGCTCCACGATCAGAGAAGGGGTGATTTGTCCGAATCGTTTAATGCTGTTTTTCTTCAGATCGGAAATGATATATTGTGCAGGCGGCCAGCTTCCCGGACTGAAAAAGCGGCTTTCAGGATCGACGGCAACAGAGAACGGCCTCCACCAGAATCCTTCCAGACGCTGTTCTTCATCTCCGTTCCAAGTGATCCTGATCCAACAGGTAAGGAGGGGATCCCTGGGATCAAGCTGAAAATGGAAATCCAGATCCCAATCTCCGAAAGTCTGCGATACGATCACTGTCTGATTTTCTTTTCGCACCTGTTTACAAACGAGAGGGTGTTTGCCCCATTGCCATTTTCCCTTCAGATTAAGATCGAAATCCTGCTTTTCTTCCATGGAATTTCCGATCGATTTTCCCTTGTAATCCATGGAAAGAATTCTCCCGGATTTCGCGTCGAATCGGAAAATTACCTGATCGTTTTTTAAATCAACGGTTTGTGCGGATTCCGATCCTTGTGCAAGGGAAACGGTCAATACGAAAAAACTGAACACACAAAGGAAAAAACATCTGTTTATCATGAAAAATCTCTTTCAAAAATGGATTTTGCGGAATATTAACGATTATTGGATTTGGATTTTGAATTCATCCGCATTTCCTTTCAGCTCGGGTGCATACATACCCCAGATCTTTGCGGGAAGAGCGGAAAATTGACCCGGTTGTTCTGCGCGTAAACGATAGGAAACGGAATGCTTGCCCTGATTCAGTCCGAATACAAAGAAGCAGACGCGTTCATCTCTGTATTCCACGTAGGCTCCCAGTGTGTTGTTTGTGTATCCGCTCCGGAGATCGACCGGTTCAAATCCGGCCGGCTTCATGTCTTCGATCAGAATGGAATCGTAATCGTTTTTGCTTTCGAGCAGAAGTTCCACTTCGATCAGATCGCCCGACTGAATTTTATCATGATCTTTCAGGGGGATCTTTTTGTATTTTTCGACGGCGATAGAAGCTGCCTGTCCCCGTCCTCCGGCAACATTTTCTTTCGCATTCCGATCTTTTTCCAGCCGATAATATCTTCGCTCCGCTTTCAGCTCAAGCCCGGTTTTCAGAATGGGATCTTCCAGTGTGAAATTTTCCATCCAGGCATTGAAGTAGATCGGTCCATTACCTGTTTGGCGGATCGTGATCTCGCAGGGACCTGTTGCCAGCTCATCGCCGGAAAGGATCAGGGTATTGTCGATCGCGAAAAGATTTTCCGGGGTGATCTTCACGGTCTTTAAGATTTTTCCTCCGACGATCAGATCGACGGAAGTCTTTGCATCCAGTTCTCCGGTGATCTTCAGATAATCGGAAAAGGCTTCAATGCAATACGCAGTATCACGGGTCGAATTCCAATGAGATCCGTTCTTTCTGTTGGTCAAAAGATACTTGACCAGGCGCGGTGCGATTGATCCTTTGGGATCCAGTCTTACAAGAAGTTTTAAATAGTGCGCCTGTGTTTCCAGATCGTTTGCATACCACCGCCAGTACCAGGATCGTGATCCGGAAAGATCCAGCCAGGCGGTTTGATTTTCTTCGTCCTGCTTGAGAAATTGCGAAAGCATGCGGACAATTCCTTCGATTTGATCCCGATGATTTTCCAATCCTTCATTGCAAAGAGCAAGGGCAAAGAGAGAGGCCGAATAGTAAGAAATTTGACTGCGCGCATCCCAAAGTTCTTTTTGCATATAGGAGAGCGAATTTTCCCGTTCATTGGACCATACGGTAAAATCTTTTTCCTTTTGCGGGAAGGCAAGATCATTCTTTCCTTTCAGGTCAAATTCCGTCAACACGGAATAGACGAGCGCGTCGAGATCGTCCGCATGAGATTTCCATGCTTCCGGTCTTTCTTTTTTCTTTTTATCGGACCAGATTTTTCCGCGGAAAATTTTAAGTGATTCTTCGCGCAAATAATTGGACAGCCAATTCTTGCCGCGGGTCAACGTCCCGGAGTCAACGCCGACATCAAGCCGATCGGCGATGATCAGTCCATGAAGAACGAGTGCGGTTAAGTAGGGGGAGGAATGTTCCGCGTATCCGCTGAACCATCCCCATCCGCCGTCGGCGCACTGCATGCGGAGCAGTTTATCCGCACCTTCTTTCGAGAGTTCCCGAACGATTTTTTGATTGAAAACCGCTTCCGAACTCGCGAGCTTTGTTTTCCATTGCTTTGCGCGGTTTGCGGGATCACCCATCTCCTGCGAGTTCAAGTTCGTTCGTTTTTCGCGCAGATCGGCAAGATCGATCCCGTTTTCCAGAAGAAGATTTTGAACGATCAGAAGCGGTAAAAACCGGTTCAAAGTCTGTTCGGTGCATCCGTAAGGATAATCGATCAGATAAGGAAGCGCATCGAACATGGATCCGGCAAGAGAAGGCGAAAAGCGGATCGTGAGCCGGCTTTCTTCCGGACGCCGCTCTTTGGGAATATTAAAACGGAAGGTCGTTTCCTTTTGCCCGGAAGGAATCATTCCGGAGATCGCTTCCTGCTTCGGAAAACCATGAACCAGGATCGGGATCGTTTCTTCAACCGCGTCGGATTCCTCATCGGTAAGAGCCTTCATTCGAATGGTTGCCGATCCGATATGATCTGCGCGAACACGCCAGTCAATTCGCTGTTCTCCTTGTGCGGGGATCTTTACCTTTCGGGTAAGATCCTTGTCGATCGGAGAAATGAACGATTCTTCTTTCGGAAATTCCAGTTCGACTTGAACTTCTTTTTCCGAGGTAAGATAATTATGGATATTCGCGGTTAAAAAGACTTCGTCCTTTTGAACAAGGAAACGGGGCTTCTGCATTCGGATAATAAGATTCTTTCCGGTAATGATCTCGGACGATCCTTCTCCGACTCGGCTTCCGGAAGCGATCGACCAAACACGGATCTTCCATGTCGTAAGGTTCTCCGGCATTTGGAGATCGATGGGGACTTCTCCTTTTTTATTCGTTTGAAGGTTCGCGGCCCAAAGTGCGGTGTCCGCAAAATTTTTGCGAATCGCCGGATTGATCAATGCCGCTTCCTCTTCCGCACTGGGAACAGGCGCAGGCTTTGTTTCCATATCCATTGGCATTTCCATTGCCGCATCACTCATCATCGCATCGGATTCCATCGCCTCATTGGATTCCATCACCATCGGGGCAGCGGCGGCCAAGGGCATTGCGTCCTCAACCGCTTCCATTTCGAGCTGATCCCCGTCCATTGCTCTTGCGCCGGCGGCTTTAAACATGCGGCGGGATCTTGTCCCATTGCTGTTTTTCGCGATTATACTTTGAACACCCCCGAAAATGCCGAGCGATCTCATCGGATCTTCTCCATTTTTGGTAATATGAGAAAACAGCTTCTCCAGATTGCTTTCGAATCCGGGAGTGGAATATCGCCGCCATTTCCAGAAAAGATCTTTTATATCGCCGATATTCGATCCGCCGACAATATACTCCAGCGATCGATCATAAATTGCGACGACAACCTGTCCGGAAACGGGCTTCCCGTTGGAATCGGAAACCGTAATCATCGCTTTCGCTTTTTCGCCGGGCCGGTATTGATCTTTCGAAGGCTGGACCGCAATATCCAGCATGCGATTTTCCGGAGGAACGACGATCTCTTTTTGCAAAGAGAACGGCTTCCCTTCAGATACAACAAGCCCTTCGACAAAAATATTCGGCATATCGGCCGTTTTAATTTCAAATTCATAAATTCCGGTCTGTCCGTTGAGTCGAAGGATCTCCGGTTTGGAGGAAACTCCTTTGTCTGTCCGGACAAAAAGAAGAACGGTCGAATCGGCTTTATCCGTATTGACCAGTATCCGGACTTTTTCGCCGGGAACATATTCCGCTTTTTCCGTGATCAGTTCCAGCTGATTAAACCGGAAAGAATCCTTTTGATTGCTGTTCCCGTTTCCATGAACGGAAAGGAGAGATCCTCCTTCAACGGTTCTTCCTTTGGAATCGGTTAATGAGGCCGAAAGTCGATATTGGCCCCCATTGCCTGCGGAGAAAGAGATCGTCCCCTTCCCTTCTTCATCCAATTTTACGGAAGCTGTGTGAACGATTTTTTCAACGGGAATGATCTCATTTTCATTTGATTGATAAAGAACTTTAAAGACTTTGAGAACGGCGTTTCCGGAAACAGGCTTTCCATCCGCACGCCGGGCGTTGACCGTTGTTCGGATCTGATCGTTCGGCCGATAATATCCCCGATTCGTATGAACGTAAATTTTAAACGGAGATCGGGACACATTGACATTCGCCGATCCGACAATGGTTCTGCGCGATTGATCGACTACTTCCGCGATGATTTTATACTGCTGATCCTCATTGGGGAAAAGGACCTTGGCGGAGGAGGAATCGATCTCGACGGAGATCTTTCCCTCTTTTCCAATTTCGACTTCATTTTCCGCAACGATTTCGGGCGGAGTAAAGGAGCGCGGGATCCAGAAGGGGATCGGAGTCCGGGTCCCCCAGATTTTCCAGCCGGGATACCAATCGGCATCGGGAATCAACCATCCATATCCATTTCCATAAAACCAGTCCCAGGGACGGACCGGATACCATGCCGTCGATGTTGCTGTTCGATAAACGGTATATTTGACTTTTCCTTCCGCAACCGGAGCGCCGAAATAGTATTTTGCGGAAATATCAACTTTAAAGGAATCTCCAAGCTGAACAGGATCTTTTGGCGCGTCGACAAGAACTTCATATTCCGGTTTTTTATATTCTTCGATGGAGAAATTTCCGGTTCCAAGCCGCGATTTTTCTTTTTCGTTGAAGACCCCTATGCTCCATTGACCCAGCTTGGCGTCTTTGGGGATCGGGAAGGATTCGGAGTATCCTCCCCAAGCGTCGAGTTGAACCGTTTTTTCGAGGACAATATTTCCCATTGGGTCGCTCAATTTGAAATGGGCCTTCTTTTTTGTCCAATCCCATTTCAGGGGGAGATCGTATCGCGTTGATCCGATCCAGAATTTGAAATCGACATTTTGGCCGGGCCGATAGACCGGTTTGTCCGACATGAAAAACGCACGCGCTTCCTGAAGGTCCGGAATAAAGGGAAGTCCGAACCAATAGTTTTTAAAACCAAGGAATCCGAATCGCTTTTCCCCGGAATTCTCATTTTTTGAATTAACGGAGACAAGCCAGTTTAAGGAGGATCCTCCCGGATTCGAATAGGTTTTCTGCGGAACGGTGATCAGTCCATTTTTATCGGTTTTTCTGGAAAAATCTTCTGTTTGGAAAATCATTTTTCGGCTTCTTCTGCTGCCGAAAAATTGCGCTTTTTTCTCAACTTGGCCAAATCCGAAAAATTTCAGATCGAGATTCGGAACCGGCTGTCCGGTTTTGGCGTCCGCAACGAAATAAAGAACATCGTCTTTCAATCTCTTTTCGACGATCGCGGTATCGTTGATCCAAACGACAACGGCATCGCGATTTCCATTTTTCATTTGTGCTTCGATCAGATAGGCGCCCGCTTTTGAGAAAGGAAGATCAATCGGAATTCGATCATCGAAATGATCATTTTTCGGTTCCAGAGCGATTGTCCATTCCTTAATTTTTTCCGCAAGATATTTTTCCCGTTCTTCCGGATTATTGACCAGTTTATATCCGATCTGGGAAATTTGCATTCGGTTCCATTGAGGCGTTTTTTCCTCCTGATTTTCGAAGGATCGGATATAAGATTGAATATCGCTGATCAATTCGGGAATTCGGATCCGATGTGCGGTCAACGATACGGATCGCCCATTGCGGAACCGCCAAAAGATCTCGGCTTTTGTATTGTGCGCGAAATCTTTCGCAGGTTCGAACTGCCCCCAATTTCCAACGATCTGTTCGTATTGAACTTTATCGAAATGCGATCCGCCGCGATGATCGCCGTTCGGACTGAGAATCTCGCGATAGATGTTTGCGGCTTTTACGTATTGACGCCGGTTTAAATAAATTTGAGCCAACTGAAATCGCGCGGTTTTACGGCTTTCCAGATTCGTGGAATCAAGGATCTTCTTTAAAAGAACGATGGGATTGTATTCATCAGGAAGATCAAACCGCTTGATCCCATTTGCGAGCCGTGCGATGGTTTCCTGATCTGTAAGCGTATGAAGAGCCCAGATCCCTGTTTCCGATCCCTGTTCCTCATGCTGATTTTCCGATCGCGGAAAGAAAAACTGATAGCTGCGAAGGGTCTGAACACTGAACTGATTCTGAAGAAAATGAACCTGTTGAAAAAGTCCCCAATCATTCCATTCCGGAGCGGCCTTGGCGGCTTTGTCGAGCAGAAAACGATATCGTTCCCCGTCGTTTTTCGCCGATTTGAAATTTTTGGGAAGCGGATAAAAAACGGGATTTCCCTGTTCATCGACCGGGGCATAATTGGAACCTCGACTTCGAAAATTCATCTCTTCCGACTGATAATCGGGGAGCTTGGATAAATCGGTGAGAATCTGGTATTTCCAATATTCATACTGAACGAAAAGATCGGCGAAGATCGAGTAAAATTTGTGAAGATCGGAAGTATCGGCCTTATTCCCCTCGAAATCCTTTTGGAGCAGGTTTTCCGCCTTCAACATGATCTGAATGGCGCGGACCCGATCTCTTTGCGTTGAATAGACTCTTTCTCCGGAATAGGATCCCCGGAAGAATTTTCCGTCCCTAAGGACTCCCCAGGTATTCGATAAGTGTTTTTGAGCGGCCGTTTGAAGGGCCCGCCAATTCGTTCCATGAATTTTTATGATTGTTTCCAGATAAGAATCCGTTTCTTCAAGTCGGTTAAGATTCGCCAAACAATCGCAGACAAGATCAATGCCTTCCGGAAGATACCTGGATCGATTATCCGGTCGAAGCGTCCAGGGATGAAGAACATCAAAGACTTCTTTATAAAGCCGATCGGATTTAATCGCCTTTTTACATTCCAGATAAAGATCATCGGAATCCGGAGCAATACTTTTGAGATCGATCATTGTTTTTCCTTTTTTTGAACTTGCCGCAATCAGTTGTCCGTTCGAAGAATCGAAAAGAGCACAGAAATTTGATCCTGCGGTAAATATCAAAAGTGCGAAAATAAAACACGTAATACGTTTATTCAGATTAAAACAGGCCATTAGAATTTCTCCTTTTTTCTGATTTCACAAAATTTCTTGAGGATCTGTTGAAAAGATTATATCAGATTTGGATTCGTTTTCATCCTGAAATAAGAAAAATAAGTCTAATTTCTTTCTTTTTTCAAGTATAGAGAGAAAAGACTGGAATTGGTTTACCGGGAAATTTTCCATGAAAAAGAAAATCGTGTTTATTATTTTTCAGCGGGAAGAAGGCGCATTGCTTCTTGGGAGAGATCTTTTTCCAGAGGATATAAAATCGGGATCCTCAGGAGTAATTCTTTGGCTTTTTCTTTTTGTCCAATTTTTAAAAACGCTTTTCCTGTCAAGAAGATTGGCCCAGCCTGCAAGGAAGGAGAAAGTCGAAAACTCATTTCTTTCCAGAAGCTGATTTCATTTTCCGAAAGCGATCGGTGCATTTTGAGCCGCCAAAGCTGGGCGGTTGCAAGCAGTGCGAGATCTTTCCTTGCAGAAGATCCCTGATTGGATGAAGGGGCAAGAATAAGCGCTTCAAGAGCATCTGCCGCGATTTGCCGATAGGGTCCATTACTGCTTTCCAGTAAAAAGGATGCCGCAAGTAATTGAGCGGTTGGATTCGGTTTTCCGCCGGGATTCTGCTGAGAGTTGATCCAGGGGAGAACGATCTGTTCGAGTTCAATCCTTTTTTCCGGGGCCATTGACCGGGACACGATCCATTGCAAAGGGATGGAATCCAAATAAGGAGAAAGAGGATCAATTTGACAAAGGATCAGAAATTCCTGAACGGCTTCGGTTTCCCGTCCGGCTCCTTTGAGTGATTTTACGATCAAAGAAGTGATCCATGCTCGCATCCAGGGACGTTTTTCGCCGTTTTTTCGCGCTTCCCGATAATAATCGACGGCTTTGCTGAAGGATTCAGAGGTCCTGTTTTTTTCGCCTTCCTCAAAGGCGCGATCACCTGCTTTATGCGCATCGCATTTTGATGTCCGGATTTCGATAATGGAACTTATCGGAATATAATCCGGAACTTGTGATCCTTTTTGAAGAACGATCAGTCCTTCCGCACCAGTCAAGTTCAAGATCTTGCCCGAAAGTTCTTTTTGCTGTCCGGCTGATTCATAAAGAATGGCGTCCTGAATCGAATCTTCGGCATTTCCGTTCAGAAAGGAAAAAAGAAAGATCAGAAAAAGGAAAATGAATTTTTTTGATCCGGACATCGAACACTTTCTTTTATTCGGGAACACATGGGGAGTGAAGCGGTAATTTTATATGATCAAATTCGAGAACAGGAAGATCCTCCCTGCTTTCCGGAGTAAAAGCCGACGGAGGATTTTCCTTGGGGATCTCTTCTTTTTTGGGAAGGTCCGTTGTGTAATTGACCGGAAGAATCGCCGTTTTTGAAGTTGGAAAATCTTCTTCCTTTTTCGGTGATTTCAGAGCGGTCTTCGGAGAATCCGGCTCTTTTTTCGCCGTTTTTTCAGGCTTTTCCTTTGAATCCGGATCATCTTTGGATTCCGATTCGCCTTCTTTCTTTTTGCCTTTTTTTGCCTGAAGATTTTTATCGAATTTCAGACGTCCGTCTTCCCGAATTGCTTCCAGGCGATCCATGGACTCCTGATCAATTTCGCGATAGACCGCTTCTGTTTTCACCGAAGGCTTTGCATCTTTTGCGATATAATTCTTACGGAAATTTTCTTCGCCGGGAATCTCGACATTATCGCCAACCACCTTGATTTTAGGCTCAAAGGATGATTTTGAAATCGGACCAATACCGAAGAACCAACGATCCCGAATAAAGGCGGTCTTGGATTTTGTTCCCGACTGCCAAATAATACTTCCATTTTTTTTATTGTAAGCCCACATCATCAATTTTACCTGGGCTTTTTGATCTGTTCTTTTAATCAGGGATATTTCCGGAATGGTCGATACGGTTCCGCCTGAAAGAACAGAAGGAACTTCCGTTTTTGAGATCCCGTACATGAGATCGTATCGATTGGTTCCAACTGCTCCCGGGGCGATTTCGAGAATATATTCGGCTTCATCTTCCTTATCTTTGATAAAAACACCGTTGGCCGCCAACTGCTGGCGCAGAACAGTGAACAGATATTGGTTGTCCGTACAGTTGATCCCGTCTTTTTTGATAAAAACTTTTCTTCCGGCCAATGGATAAAAATCGAATTCATCGATCACATCTTCTATCGCGGAACTGATAAGAAGCTGTTCTGTCGCGGTCCGGCCGGTATCCGACCATTTTGTTGT
This sequence comes from Planctomycetia bacterium, assembly GCA_030539035.1. GTDB lineage: Bacteria > Planctomycetota > Planctomycetia > Pirellulales > Thermoguttaceae > JAUNBG01. The sequence continues at coordinate 1,045 of JAUNSU010000011.1, read as the reverse complement.
TCCGCAGCCTGTCAGCAGAATAAATAAAAAGAAAATGGGCAGAAAATCCCTGCAAAAACGGAAGAAAAATCGATTTCTTCCATTAAAAACGGCGATTTTTGTATTCTCTCTTTTTAACATGATCTCCTCGAAGTCGGGTTTAAAAAACAATTCTTACGCAAGTATATCGATTTCTTAACACCGGGAAAAGGGCAATTTTCCAGTAAAAATATTTTTTTTCTCCGAAACCTTTTGAAAAAGAATTTGTTTTAAACTATTGAAAATTCAACTGGCCGGTTGTTTAAAGTGCCCAAATCGAATTTCATAAAGTGTTTTTGGAAGACGATAGGACCTATTACCAAAGGAGATTAAGAATGAAAATCAATGTTTTTGCTTTAGTGATTGGATTGGTTCTGCTCGCCGGTGCAGGTTTTGCGAAAGAAGAAAAAGCCCCGCAGGCTAAAAAAGGAGCAGAAGGCCCTCGTCCCCAAAAGATGGACCGAGAGGCGGTATCCGAAAATGACCATAAATTTGATCGAACAAAGAAATCGGACTTCAGACCGCAAGACCGCCCTGAATTTAAAAATAGAAAAAATGAAAAAAATAAGCGATTTGCTGATCGAGGACCAAAAGAAGGACAGGAATTCCGCGGACATCATAATTTCCGAGGTCCGGAAGGAGAACAGGGATTCCGTGGACCGCGCGATTTCCGAGGACCTGAAAAGGGACAGGAATTCCGCGGACATGTTCAGGGCCCAATGCCTTTTGGGATGAAAGATGGAAAAATCGAGATCAAAAAAGTCGTAAAAATGCTTGAAAAGATGGATTCGGATCATGATGGATTTGTCTCTCAAGAGGAACGAATGGCTTTTCGGGCCAAAATGGCTGAAAAATTTAAGAATGCTCATGAAAACAAAGGCGAATTTCGCAAGCCGAACATGAAAGATGCTCCGAAAGCTGGTCCGCGAGGGGACTTCAAGCGAGGTCCGGCGGATATGAAGAACGCTCCGAAAGCTGGTCCGCGAGGGGATTTCAAGCGAGGTCCGGCGGATATGAAGAACGCTCC
>JAUNSU010000126.1 GCA_030539035.1 Planctomycetia bacterium | reverse complement strand
CGAGGCGCCGCTCCCAGTACGCGCTGCCGCGCGATAGGCAAATAATCGCTCCCGTTGGTCGCTCTCTCGTTGACAGTTCCAATTTCGGGCACAATATCTAAAATATATCATTGGTGTTTGGCCGAAAGACCAGCATCGGAGATGCGGCACCATGCATAACCCCATGCGCAAGCATGGGGTATAGACCTTTATCCCTGAATTTCGGGGATATCGTACTCTTTCCGGAATTCGGGCCGCCAGAATTTTTGGGCTTCCGGACAGTTGGTGATCTTGCCGGTTTTCTGATCAATTTCCAGTTTTACACTGCCCGCCCGAAGGGAAATGTTTGCGTAATGGATCAGTAATGTACTCTTATGGCACTCTTCAACAGGAGAATGCGCCGGTTTTCGTTCACGCATTGCGTCAACAAAATTACTCATATGCTCGATGTGCATTTTAGGATAGCTGCCGTAGTCCTGCGCCTTTACAACCGGAAGACGATTTTTGGTCCGGTCGAAAACCTGCCATCCGGCGCCAAGCCGACTGATCACCATAAGATAGCGGGATCCGTAGATCTCAATTCGAGTCGAATTCTGATACCAGTAAGGGTGCATGTCCTTTTCACGGACTTCCCAATCGGTTTCCAGCATGTACGGGCAGTTCATTGTCTGCTCGATGTTCATAATCATATTGCCGAAATCATAAACGATCGAATGCGTTTCCGGCGTTTGGGTTCGAAGTCTTTCCTTATCGATTCCGCCGGTACTATAGCACGTTTTCGGATAATTCAGACCGAGGATCCAACGGGCAACATCGATCTGATGGACCCCTTGCGTCGCGAGAAGACCGTTTCCGAAGTCCCAAAAATATCCCCAGGTGAGCGATCTCATATAGATTGGAGAGTATTCGCGGTAAGGAGAAGGTCCGATCCATTTGTCCCAATCCAGATTGGCGGGAACAGGAACACCGGTTTGGATCGTCGGAAGAGCATCGCGCCACATATTATGGACGCGGACAAATTCGATCTTACCGAGATTTCCTTCTTCAATGAATTTTTTAGCGGTAAGACAGTAATTTGCGGATCGGGTCTGATTTCCGGCGCCCACGATTCGCTTATACTTTTTGGCCGCATTGATCATCATTTCCCCTTCGAACGCGGTTCGGCTGAGCGGTTTTTCGCAGTAGACGTCTTTTCCCGCCTCACAAGCCTGAATTGTATGGAGCGCATGCCAATGATCCGGGGTTACCAGAACCACGCCGTCCACCGATTTATCATCGAAAACAGTACGGGCATCCTGAACGGTTTGCGGAACGATTTCCTCTCTGGTCAATTGTTTGGCCCTTTTTTCCGCACGGCTCAGATCGACATCACAGCAGTATTTAAAACGGACATCATCTTGAGGACGGACCATAAAATCGCGGCAAACCCAATCGGATCGGCTTCCGCAGCCGATCACCGCAAGCTGGATCCGGTCGTTTGCCGCCGCAGTTCGGGCGGATTTCGGATTCGATAATATCATCGCTGCTCCAAGAACGGAAGAATGCTTTAAAAAATCTCTTCGCTTCATCTGATTTGTCCTTTCATTAAGGGATCTGGAGAATTCGGGAAACGGAACCGTTAAAATATCAAATTTTTCCAATACAAACGTCAATATTAGGACATCTTCAGAGAAATTGCAATACTTTTGATGTATAAAATATTACAAAATCCAATATTGAACATACTTTATCCCTGATTTTTGATCTTTTTTAAAATTTTAACCTGATCCCTATAATTGACAGAGCTTTTGTTTTTCATTTTATCGACTTCTTTGAGGCTTCTTTATCGCATTTATTGAATTTTGACTTGAAAAACCTTGCTTTTTTGTTTTTCGGAAATTATAATGGGGGGAGAGGAGGATTTTTTATGAACAGATATTTTGTCCCGACAATGTTTTTTTTGTGTTTTGTTTTTCTTGGTTTTACGTGCGACCTGAACGCGCAAACGAAGAAGACAACGGCAAAAGTCGCGCCGAAAACAACCGCCGCAGTCGAGGAATCGGAATCTTCGGAAAATATGGGCATGGGCCTGGAAAGCCGATTCGATTCCGGTGTTGAGCCGATGAAATTCGATCGAATGAATATCGTGCCCGGGACCCCGATGACCGTAAAGCCAACAATGGACAATATGGTCAGCGATTCCAAAGGACGGGCAACGGGCGGGATCCTCAGTCGATATGATACCACGAATTTCGGTAAATTCTTCGCGTCCGGATCTTTGACGCAACCGACTTATACAGATCGAACCGCAAAACTGGATGATCTTTCCCAACGGGACAACGCGTTTCAAAATCGGCAAACCCAAATTGATCGGATCTATCCTCCCCGTCTATATTCGAACCCGGATGAACTGCCGACGACGGACGGGAACGCGCCGGAGGTGAAGACGAATATCGCAAACGCGATTCGCGGGATCGAAAACCGGTTCGAATTGAAATCCCGCGGGGAAAAGATCTTTACCAAACTCGAAAACGGTGTTCTTACCCTTACGGGCAATCTCCGATCCTCCGATTTGGCCGATACGATTGTCAATGTTCTTTCCATGGAAGCGGGAATCGATCGGATCGAAAATAAAATCATTATTCTGGAGCCCTGATAATGAAAATTGCAAAGAATAGAATGGGTTTTGTGCTTTTGACGTTTTTGATGATCTGCGCGGTTTATTCGGTCGAAGCGAACGAGTCCGGGATCTTTGATATTACCCGATACGGAGCAAAAGTGGACGGCAAAACCGTCAATACGGAAGCGATTCAAAAAGCCCTGGATGCCTGTGAAGCGCGCGGCGGCGGGATCGTATCCGTTCCTCCCGGGATCTTTGTTTCCGGGACATTGTATCTGAAGGATCATACGGAATTAAGACTGGAACGCGGCGCTGTTCTCAAAGCGAGTCCGAATCGGAAGGACTACTGTTCTTTGGACGCCTATCCGCAAAATGGAGAATCGTTTCACGAGGGCTGGAGCGGAGGACATCTGATCGTCGCTGTTGGAAAATCGGATATCGCTCTGAGCGGTCCGGGCTTGATCGATGGATCCGCCGATCTTTTTTTGGGCGAGCCCCGTTTTACGGAAGGGGCGATCGGCTGGAGACATGGATTCGCCAACACAAAAGATAAATACAATGGTCCGGAAGAAGAGAAGATCCGCGCAAGCTTGCGGCCCGGCCAATTGATCGTCTTTTGCGAAAGCCGCGATATTCGAATTTCTGATATTTCCATTAAAAATTCTCCCTGCTGGTGCTGTTTCCTTCATGGATGCGAGGATGTTTTTATTTCCGGAGTCAAGATCGATAATCCGCCGTATTTTGCGAACTCGGATGGAATTGATATCGATTCCTGTTCCCGTGTGATCGTATCCGACTGCCGGATCCTTACCGGGGATGATGCTTTCGCAGTCCGGGGAAATCCGCGCCGATTGACCGATAAAAACCGCGTTTGTGAACATATTGTGATCAATAATTGCGTTGTCTCTTCCGCGTCAAGCGTTTTTCGAATTGGAGTCGGCGATGGAACCATACACGATGTTCTTATCTCGAACATCGATATTATCGAAGGAGGAACAGGACTTCATTTTCAGTCTTCTTACAGTGCACGCGCACCGAAAGGGGTAAACATTTCCCGAGTCCGCTGTTCCAACATCTCCATGCGGAATGTCGGCTGGGCGATCAAGATCACGCCGGGAACGAAAACCGCAACGGCCAAAATTGAGGATCTCTTTTTCGATGGAATTTACGCGGAAACCTTTCTCGGTGTCAATATCAGCGCGAACGAAAATACCGCGCCCGAGAGGATCACTTTTCGCAATTCGAATTTCGTCGCCGCTGAAAATCCGATCAAGATGAAGATCTTTCCGGATACCTTTCTGGATATCGGAGGCGGCAAAAACACCGTGCTGGAAAATGTGTCTGTCCGTTTTGTCAATCCGAACTGGAAAAAGACGATTCCGGATTCTCTCAAGGATCAATCCTTCAGAATTATAAACTGTAATTTTCCCGATCCTTCAAATAAATAATACATACCGTAAAAGGGAAACTGCTGCCGGGCTCTCAATCAAACTTTAAAAAGGAAAGTGTATGATTCATGAAAAACCAAACCGTTTTGTCTAAAATATTGCTGATAACAGGTTTTTTCACGATTTTTACTTTGATGATTGGAACGTTGTCCGCGCTGGATACGGCCCGGGTCGAAGTTCGAAAAGGCGTTCCGGTCATTTTACTCGATGGAAAACCGGTTCGGGGGCGAATGTTTTACGGCGGACCCGGCGGGCAAAACAATGCCTTTCTTGCGGGTTCAGAATGGAAGACATTTTCTTATGAATTCACTCCATCGCGCGATGTGATTCAATGCGGGACCGTCCATTTTCGATTCGGAGTTCAGCCGGGTACCGTTTATCTCGATAATATCGTGATCGAAGAAGTTCCTTCCAAGTCCGATTCGAAAATCATCGGCAAGGATCCGAATCGGAAAGTTTATACCTTTGAGGGAGGAACAAAAGAGTATGCTGACGCCTGGTGTCAATGGCCGATTCCGAAAGCGATCCCGGAATTATCGATCAAGGTTTCTTCCTGCGGAGTCGATGGATCCAAGGGGTTGTCGATCGCGATTTCCAAACCAAAAATTGGATCCTTGCCCGATCTGCATATTTATCATCACGCGAATTTAACCTTTGAGATGTCGAAAACATACCGGATCTCGTTTTCGGCCCGATGTGAGTTTCCTGAAGATAAAATCACGAACGGATCTTCGAAATCCAAACGGACTCGCGGAATACTTGTTGCCGCTTACAAGCCGGGATCTCCTTTCGAACGAATTGACGGCAATGGAGTTGGGATGTTCCGGAATTCGATGACATACGCCAAAGAGGCGGGCGCGCCGTTCGTCAATTTTCAGATCGGACTCAACTGGCCCAAAGAGGGAAGTCCGTACGATTTTAAAGGACAGGACAGTATTGCGGATCTGATACTGCGATTGAATCCCGACGCGCTTCTGATTCCGCGAATTCCGATGAACGCGCCGGATTGGTGGCTCGATCAGTACCCGGATGAAAAGCTCGTCTGGAAAGGAACGACCGGACCAAAAGCAAAAAAAGTCGCGACACCTTCCTCGGAACTTTATCGGCAGGAAGCGGGAAAACATCTTGCCGCCCTGATCGATCATCTTGAGAAAAAGTATCCGCACAATTTCGCGGGATATATGCCTTGCGGACACAATACAGGGGAATGGTTTTATCAGGATACCTGGGGACCGGGTATTAACGGATACGCCCCTGCGGACACGATCGCTTTTCGGCAATGGCTTCGAAAAAAATATTCATCCAATGATCATTTGCGCAAAGCCTGGAGAGACAGATCCGTCGACTTGGATACGGTGAATGTTCCCGCTTCCGAATATCGTTTTGAAGTTCGTAAAAAAATGTTTAACGATGTCCGGCTTGATCCCAAAGGACGATCGCTCCTTGATTTCAATGAATTTCTTCAGGATATGATGGCCGATACTGTCTTGCACTTTGCGAAAATTTGCCGGGAACATTCGCAAGGGAAAAAACTGGTTGTCTTTTTTTACGGATATCTGTATGAATTCGCAAGAGTTCCCAATGGACCGGCGATTGCGGGCCATTATGCTCTGAGCCGCCTTCTGAAGAGTCCGGATATTGATATACTCTGTTCGCCGATCTCTTATAATGACCGCCGATCGGGCGGATACGCGCCCTCGATGACCGCGGGGGAAAGTGTGCTTCAGGCCGGAAAACTTTGGCTCTTTGAGGATGATACACGAACGTATCTTGCGACCGAAAATGTAATGCTGCCCGGCATGCTTCCGAAAGAAGAGACGCTTGAGATGACACAAAACGTTCTTTTACGGAATACAGCGCAATGCGCGATGAAAAATTACGCCGCCTGGTGGATGGATCTGTTCCAGCATGGGTGGTATGATGATCCAAAACTCTGGAAAGAGATGAAGCGCCTTGAAGTGATTGACAATTATTTTCTGGAGAATCCGACTCCATTTCAGCCGGATATCATTACTTTTGTCGATGAAAAGAGCATGATATCCCTTCCGAACAATCAGATCTCCTCGCCCATGATCTATTTAGGACGAATTCCCTTTGGCCGGACAGGGGCACCGTATGGAATGTCCCTGATCAGTGATCTTATGAATGGATCGGTCAACGGCAAACTGAACGCGTTTATCGGTATTGCAAGATTATCGAAAGAGGAAAGAAAGGCGATTCGGACGATTACCGCAGATCGTGTCAATCTCTGGTCAATGGACTCCGGCTATCTTGATGCGGAAGAAGGATCGGATCGATCGAATTTTATGGAACTTGCCGGATTCGATCGGGAACTGATCAAGAATCCGAACGCGGATATTCAGATCACCGATGCGGGCAAAAAGTTCGGATTATCTGCCGGTTGGGGCAAATTGAACCGCGCGCAATATTTCGCCGCGGCCGCGGACGCCAAAGGCGATGAGATCCTCGCCGTCTATCCGAATGGAAAGGCGGCAGTTGCGATCCGAAAAACTGACAAGGGCGGATACTCGATTTTCTGCGGTGTCCCGGAATTGACCTCGGAACTGATTCGATCCGCCGCACGATTGGCCGGAGCGCACCTGTTTACCGATGTCGATTGCAACGTGTACGCCAACGGTCCTTTTGTTGTACTGCACGGCGCTCAGAATGGGGATCTTACTCTTGACACAGGGCGTCCGGGAAAGATCTTTGATGTTCTGGAAAAGAAAGAGATCGGTACCGGTCCAAAGATCCGAATTTCTCTGAAAAAAGGAGAAACAAAGATCTTTCAATTTGAACTTAAGCCGTAAATAATGGATTTTGAAACCACGGATTTCACGGATTTTCACGGATACTTTTTTTGGTAAAAACACGTTTTCATCAAAAATATCAGTACCGAATCTTATATGGATTTCATCCGCGGTTCCAAATAAAAATATTCTTACTGTATGAGAATTTGGTAAATAGAAGCACATTTACTGCTGGAGATGATCTGTTCGTGTAAAAGACCCCAATTTTTATTGGCGGCAGGGAAGACAGCAAGATCGAACCTGCCGGAGAGTTTTAAACGGAGAAACTGTTCATGAAAAATATTTATTCCTTTCTGTTGTTTGCACTGATCTCCTTTTGCGCGTTTTCCGTTTATTCAGCGGAACAGCAAAAGATCACTAAGATCTGGTTGACATTTGGATCCAATACCGCGGATCGAATTACGGTGAACTGGATCTCCAATGAGCCGGGCGATTCCGTGGTGCAATACGGACCTTCTGATCAGTATGGAAAGACGGTTCGGACAGATGAAAAGGTCCGGCTGCATCATGTCGAGATCCCTTTGGATCAAAGAGGTGCCGCTTGGCATTATTGCGTATCCACCGGAAAAGAACGGTCGGACGATGCCGTTTTTACCTCGCTTCCGACGGAGGAACTTCGTGTTGCCGTATTCGGGGATTGGCATTGTGCGGGAGATATCTCCGCGATTGTGAAAGACAAAGTTCATTTTATCATGTCGGCGGGCGATAATATCCCTTCTCTTCGGCAATTCGGCGGGGAAGGAAACCGGGAAACGACCAAAGGATACGAATATCTGATCGGAAATTATCCCGACTTGTTCCGTTCGATTCCTTTTATGCCGGTACTTGGCAATCATGATCGGGAGATCCGGGATCGGGGAAAGCGGTATCCGCCTCTTCCCTCTTATGATCCGGATGCTTACGCGTTTTGCCAATTCTTTCGGCTTCCGGATCCCGGCTGGCGCTGGTCTCTTGATATTCCGGAATTTCCGGTCCGTTTTATCGCGCTTGATTTGAATCATGTTTATGATTTTGGAACGACCTGGCAAACCTGCCATCCGTTCGATGCGGATTCCGATCAGTATCGCTGGTATCGGGATCAGATGAAAGATGCGGAAGGCCGTTTTACGATTACGGTTCAGAACGAAAGATCATCGTCCGTTCGCGATCTTTGCAAAGGGATCTGGGGAAAGGAGATGAAGAAGAGCACGATCTGCGTTTCCGGATTCGGATATTTTGCGGAACGTGCGGAACATGAAGGAGGCACATGGTATAATATCTCTCTTCACGGAAAAGGAGCGCGTTATCCGGATCCGTATTCCCAATTCTTTCAGAGCCGGGATTCTTATCTGCTGATCACGTTGAAAAGAGCGGAAGGAACCCTGTCCGCGGAAATCAAGGATCTCGACGGAATCTGCATCGACCGCAAAGTTTTCTCTCTGAAGAAGAAATAACGGATGAATGCTTAGCGAGGAACCGGAGGCGCCCCCGATGATTCCCGCTAATCGTTAATATAGGATTCAACGGTTCTTTGAAATCCGATTTTTGGACTGATCGAAGGAAGAAATCCGAGCCCTTTTAATCGCGTAATATCCGGCAGATAAATATAATTCTGCGGAACATAGCCTTTCGGAAGTGCGGAAAGATCACGGACAACCTTTAAGTTTTTTTCCGGATAAAGCGAGACCATCATCTCCGCAAGATCAAGAATCGACATCTCATTGTTTTCTTTCGCGATATTGTAAGCCTGATCAGGCAATCCTTTGAAGAGAACATAAAAAAAGGCGGATGTCGCATCGGAAATATAAAGAAAATGCCGCGTTGCCGATCCGTCCGACCGCAAAACGATATCCTCGTTCAAGAGAATATTTCTTACAAATGCGGAGAAACTCCGTTTGTCCCGATCAAGATCCATGCCCGGTCCAAATGTATGAACATAGCGCAGGATCTTGCAGGCGATTCCGTATTGGGCGGAGAAAGCGGCGCAAATGGCCTCTCCGGCCCGTTTTCCTTCCGCATAGCACGATTTCACAGAAAAAGAAGGAACGGAATAATAAACGTCTTCTTTTTGAGGAACTGAAGGATCCATTCCTTCTCCGTAAACCGATCCGGAACTGAGATAAAGAAACTGTTCAAAATCGGGCGATCGCCGCGCGTATTCCAAAAGATTCCATGTTCCCAATACATTCGGGGCTAAAACGGCAACCGGGATCTTCAGATCCGGATTCGGAATACTTGCACCGTGGACGATGTAATGGCAAGGATCCAGATCCGGCAGCGGCGCGGATAAATCGCATTGGACAAAACGGAGCGTTTTCCGTTCAGAATATCTCGCAAACCGGAACCGGGCCTTTTCGACATCCCGGACAAGAAGAGTGATCCGAACCGGCGAAGCGGTCGGGCAGTATTCGGAGTAAGCCGCAAGAACTTCGGCAATATATGCGGCCAGCATTCCGGTTGCCCCTGTAATCACAACGTGTTTTCCGGCAAGATCCTTCCAGGGAAGCGGATTCGCGTATACAGATTGAAGATCTTCCTGGATGATTTTCGAATCCGGATTGAACTTGAGCGGGTAATTGGAACGGGATTTCATAATTATCAGCCTGAAATAATAAAGTCCTTTTCTCCCGATTTCCGCAGAATAAGAAATCATCGGCTCTTCGGGATGTTTATCGATACCTGTAAAATATAATCGCAGAACCGGGGAATGTCAAGGCAAAATCTTTAAAAAATACTTGACAAAAGATCGCTTTTAAGTATCATAAACAAAAGATGAAATTTTAAGAAAGAATCGATTTCAATGTCTGATAAACTGACGGAAACAAAATCGGATGCGCAAATACCAAAAGAAGAGCGTCTTGATCTTCGTTCTTTTCGCGCCGCTTTATGGGTCATGATTTTTCAATTTACCCAGCAGTTTTTTCAAATTGTTCTTGGAATCGTAATGATTCGAATTCTGTCCCCGTCCGAATATGGAATTTGGGGAATGCTCGCGATATACTGCGCGATCTTTGTGCTCTTTTCTGAAAGCGGGTTTACGGAGGCGATTGTTCAGAAAAAAGAGATCACCGATATTGATCTTTCGACGATTTTTTATTTTAATCTTTTTCTGTGTACTGTAATGGCGGTGATCGTCTATTTTTCGGCCGAGCCCGCCGCGTATTTTTTTCGGGAACCGCGTTTAGTTTTAATGATAAAGATTTTCGCGCCATTACTTCTGATCGCCCCGATGGGAGCGATCCAAACAGCGGTTTTGGCTCGTGATCTGCGGCAGGGAACCGCGACCTTGAGCGGACTTGCCGCCTGCTGTCTCGCGCTGCCGGCCGCTCTCATCATCGCTTGGAAAGGGGGCGGATGCTGGGCGCTTTTCATTCAGTTCTTTTTGACTTTTCTTTTGCGCAATTGTTTTCTCGTTTTACAGGTTCGATGGTATCCCCGATTGCAATTCAGCAGATCTTCGCTTAAACAGGTTCTTTCCTTCGGAATGAATTTTTTACTGTCGAATATTATGGTCGTTATTTCAGAGAATATCAATAATATAGTGATTGGCCGGGCTTTTCCTGCCCGTCAGCTTGGTTTTTTTGACCGATCAAAAGCACTGGGGTCTTTATGGCCGATAAGCATTTTCAGGGTGTTAGCGAGCATTGTATTCTCCTCCTTTTCCAAAATTCAGGAAGATCGTGTTCGATTGGAATCCGCTTTTTTTCGTGTGCTGACATTCTCTGCTTTTGTCCTTGTCTTTCCCTCAATGCTGGTTTGTACTCTTTCGCGCCCGCTGATTGAACTTGTTTTTACCTCGAAATGGCTCCCCCTGGTTCCCGGTCTTTGGCTGTTCTCGATCATCTATATTATTGTCAGCCTGAGCGGAATTCATCATAATCTTCTTCTGGCCTGCGGACGGGGAAAAACTTACGCGAAACTTGTCATTTTTGAAAGAAGCATGCTTATATTAAACGCTTTTCTTATGATTCGATGCGGAATCATCCCTTTAATTGCCGGAACAGGCATCATTTTTTTTACCGGATTATGTTTTTGTGTTTATCTTGTGAAAAGAGAGATCGACTTTTCACTTTTCAAGTTAATCCGCACGATTTTTCCCTATCTGTTTTATACTTTTATTTCCTGTTCCGTTTCCTGGCTTATGTATCGGGCCATTTATCCTGTTCATCCCTGGTGCGGATTCCTTCTTTCCGTATTTACAGGATGCGTTTTTTATATTTTACTGAATCGAATTTTCAAATCCGCCGCTTATTGTGATCTGATCCGCCTGCTCGGCGATTTATTGAAACGGCCGAACCCTCCGGAACAATTCCGAAGCTGAAATTCGGCCTGTCTTGTAAATTTCATCAAAAATCATACAATATAACTCATACTGTAAAAATATTTTTGTTTGGAACCACGGATGA
>JAUNSU010000010.1 GCA_030539035.1 Planctomycetia bacterium | reverse complement strand
TGTCGGGCACCGCACCCGTATTTGTGTTCGAACTCTTTTTCTGTGTCCTTGGTTCTTTTTGCAGTGCGCTTACAGCGCACTGCTGTTGGTTGGTCGTTGACCCGGGGTGCCGGTCGCTTCGCTCCCTCCATTACGGGCTTGCGGGCGGCTGCAAGGAACCGCCCTCCGTATGCAGGTAAACCCGGGAAAAATTTGACATTGCAATTCTCTTGAATTCTCCTGAATTTTCCTTGACTTTCGGATCGCCTTGCGGTAAAATCCTACTCAGTATACGTGAAGTTGATCTTCAATAAACGAATTCTCCGCAAAAACGGGAAAATTCCCTCCGAAGATCATTCATTCAAACATTTCGGCGGAATTTTTCGAAAACAGGTTCGTTCTGTTTTGCAGATTCCGCGGGATCTTTCATTCGATTATTCAGGAAAGGAAATTTAATGAAAAGAACAATCGTTTTTTTGGCCGCTTTGGCCTCTCTCTGCTTCTTTGGAGCCGAATCTTACGGAGATGTCCGTCTTCCGAATACATTTTCGGACAATGCGGTCCTTCAACGGGATCTTCCCGTCAATGTATGGGGATGGTGCGATCCGGGCGAAGTCGTCTCCGTCTCTTTTAACGGACAAACTGTAAAGAGCTGCGGATGCCAAAAAGGAAAATGGACCGTTCAGCTTCCGGCCTCGCCCGCCTGTTCCGAAGGAAAAGAATTGATCGTTAAAGGAAAAAATGAGATCCGCCTTCAAAATGTCGTCGTCGGAGAAGTATGGGTCTGCGGCGGTCAATCCAATATGGAACAGCCGTTGAATTCCTGGGGACAGCCCCGCAATGCCTGTTCCGATGAAGAGATCAGCGGTGATTACAGCTTCATCCGCTTTAATCGGGCTTCGCGCCTTCTTTCCCCGGAACCGCTGGACGATCTTCAAACAAGCGGATGGACTCTTTGCAAGGATGGAGCCCAAAAGAGCTGCACCGCCGCCGGTTTTCACTTCGCGGTTCGGCTTCACAAGGAATTGAATGTTCCGATCGGATTGATCGACAGCAACTGGGGCGGAAGCCGGATCGACTGGTGGATCCCGGATGCCGGCTGGAAAGAGATCCCTGAACTTGCATCAATTCTTCCCGCACTGGAAAAGGCGCGTAATCTGTATTTGAAATCAGAAGGATATAAAAAACCGACCAAGGGAATCGCACGGGACGTCTATAAAAAAGTCTCTCCGGATCTGATCGGATCAATGTACAACGCAATGATGGCCCCATGGATCAAGTACACGATTCGGGGCGCGATCTGGTATCAGGGAGAATCAAACGCCGGTGAAAAAGAAGCCTATTATTACAAACAGAAGGCGCTCATTCAGGAATGGCGCAAAGTCTGGAAGCAGGGGGATTTCCCCTTTATTTGGGTTCAGCTCGCGAATTTCACCGCTCCCAAGGATAATCCCGCCGATACCGGAAACTGGCCGGGTCTTCGCGATGGACAGACCAAATCCCTTGATATTCCGAACACCGGACAGGCTGTGATCATCGATATCGGTGAAGAAAAAGATATCCATCCGCGAAATAAATTCGATGTTGGAAATCGTCTTGCCCTTTGGGCGCTTGCAAAAACTTACGGGATCAAGGTCAATTACCAAAGCCCGACTTATCAGAATATCAAGATCGAAGGAAACAAGGCGGTTCTTACGTTCGATCATGTCGGAGAAGGTTTAATTGTCGGCAAGAAAGAAGGAAGAGAGCCTGTTGCAGTTGACAAAGAAGGCAAATTGGCCCGATTCGCCGTCGCCGGTGCCGATCAAAAATGGGTTTGGGCCGATGCGAAGATCGTTGGTAAAAATACGATCGTTGTAAGTTCGGATCAAGTTCCCGCTCCGGTTGCCGTCCGATACGCTTGGCAGATGAATCCGTCCGGATGCAATCTGTACTCCGCCGACGGACTTCCCGCCACTCCGTTCCGAACCGATCAATGGTAAACCAAACTGTAAAAATATTTTTGTTGGGAACCACGGATGACACGGATAAACACGGATGAAATCCATGTAAGATTCGGACCTGATATTTTTAATGAAAACGTGTTTTTACCAAAAAAAGGATCCGTGAAATCCGTGGTTTTAAAACCGGTTATTTGCAGTTTGAAAATGGTAAATCAAACCATCAGCGGATCACATTTCCCCGCACACGCGGCGGGGATAAAAATATTGTTTTCGAACAACGGAGGATGGAAAATTGGCCGGCGATGAAATTGTTTTTCGTTGTCCTCGATGCACATCGGAAGTCAAGGTCTCCAAAGACCTGGCGGGGACCAAGATCTATTGTCTTTCCTGCTATCAGGAATTGACGGTTCCCGATCAGAGCAGCCGCTCCATTCAGGATGCACCTCCCGACGAACTCTACGCGGTCGATCTTGTTCCGACCGATGTTCGGGACATGAAGGACCGATTCGATTATCACACCATTCTTTGTCCAAGGTGCCGATCCAGTATCGCGGTAAAAACGGATCAGATCGGAACGACGGTTCAATGTCCGGATTGCGAAAGACGGATCCTTGTTGAAAAATCCCTGTTCGAAAAAAGGGCCGCCAACCCTTTCGATCGGAATATTGAAAAAAAAGAGGAGAGACCGGCCGAGGTTTACGGGGTCTCTCCCGATAAAGATTATTCGAAAGAGGAAGGTCTTTCGATTCCCCCTGCTGCCGATAAGAAGGAAGCGCGTATTCCTGTTTATTGTCCTCTGTGCGAAACCCTTGTTTATGTGCGGCCGGATCAGAAAGATAAAAAGATCCGCTGCGCTGAATGCGGACGCGAATTTATTGCCCGGCCGCGGACAGCCTCAAGCTCTCCTCTTGGTCCCTCGGCGGTCAATTATGAAGGCGGATCGACCTATTCCCTTTCCGGAGAAATTCCTGTTCCGAAGATCGATCCGAATAAAGACCTCGTTCGCGTGATCTGCCGCCGCTGCGGAACGGTGATGTATGCTCCCCAATCGATGATCGGACAGACCAAAAAGTGTCCGGACTGCGATTACGAAAATCCAATCGTTGGAAAAACGGAGGAAGAACGCCTTCTGGAACAAAAGATCCAGCCGAAAGTTCAGGAGGGATACGGAGTTCATGCGCCGAATGCGGAGACTCGCCCTTCCCCATTTCCCAAAAGATCCATTCTCCTTCATCGAAATACGGATGAAGACGAGGACGAAGATGAAGAAGAGATCACATCGGCTGCGCGAAAACGGGGAAAAAAAGAAGTTCTTCCGGGGATCACGGCGCGAAGAGAAGGGGATCATGTCGTTCTGGAAACGGAAGGACCTCCCCGATTCGCAATGATCAACGGAGTCTTTCGTCCTTTACTGGATGGAGAACTTTGGCGAAAACTTTTCCTTCTTTTCATTCTCGATGCGATTATTTTTGCATTGGTGTTCCTTTTTCTCGTTCCGGTTTTCGCGAGTGGAGAAGTGATTGGACTCGGCGCGATTATCATCATTCCGATTATTGCGGGAACGTGTGTTCCGCTGGTCTTTACGCTTTGGCTCTTTTCGGGGATTCTGATTTCCCTTTTCCTCTCGGGCAGCAATGGAGAAAGGAAGATCGAAGAATGGAGCGATGAGGGAGTGGGAGGCGGAATCCTGCTCGCTTTATGGATGATCGGAACCGGATTTCTCGCACTTGCCCCGGGAATGCTTGTTTATCTTATTCCCGAGATCAATCCGCTGTACGGATTTACCGCCGCGTGCGGAAGCTTTATCATTCTGTTCCCTTTCTTTTTCCTTTGCTTCATGCAAACGGAAGGATCTTCACTGGTCCAGAATCTTTTCGCGAGTTTTCAGACCTGCTTCGGTGTCTGGATCAGCTTTATGATCATGAGTCTCTTTCTGATCACACCGCTTTTCCTTTTTACGATTTTGGATTACAGGGAACAGCTCTTTTGGATCATTTTGTATTTTTGTTTCCATGTTCTTCCGCTGTTCTATATGATCCTGCTTGGCCGCCTTGCCTGGATCATTACCTTTCGAAGCAGGCCCAAAAAGAAGAAAAAGAAGGAAGAGCAATAAGTCCGGCGCGGCGGACGCAGAGGGATCTTTCGAAATATTGGACCCGATAAAGTAATATCGCTGATTATTTATTTTGCTCGGCTTGGCTCTTTTTTAACCACGGATGATCACGGATAACCACGGATGGGCCTTTTGACGGATCGGAAACTGTTCTGAACCTCGGATTATTTATTTTGCTTGGATTTTTGAAAAATTTTTGCTTTGCTCGGCTTGGCTCTTTTTTAACCACGGATGATCACGGATAACCACGGATGGGCCTTTTGGCGGATCGGAAACTGTTCTGAACCTCGGATTATTTATTTTGCTTGGATTTTTGAAGATATTTTGCTTTGCTCGGCTTGGCTTTTTTTTATCTCGGAGACGCGAAAAGCTTTTTGAGCGAAAAAAAGGCCCTCCTGCGAGGGCCTGATTATGAACAAAAAGGATCTGAACTCCATCGGAATTTTTAATACTTTCCGAACATTGCTCCGTTCGGGAGATAAGCGGCTAATTCCGGAGAAAACTGTCTTCCGGCAAGATCCTGATCAAGGAGATAATATCCGCCCGGCATTTCGCTGAGCATTTTGCATTTTGCGATCAGTGCGTTTGCGGTTGCTTCTTCTTCCACCTGTTCGGCAATATACCATTGCAGAAATTCCGTCGTACTGTGATCGCGTTCCTGATGGGCAAGATCGATCAATCCGTAGATCAGTCCAGTGATGATTTTCTCATGTTCGGCAACACTGCTGAGCAGTTCCTGAACATTGCTCCACGAGGTTTCCGGAGCTTCGATCTGAGGGAGTACAACCTCTCCGTCGCGTTCCAGAATATAATGGAAGAGCTTCATGGCGTGAATATGTTCCTCTTCCGCCTGAAGGCGCATCCAATGGGAAAGCCCCGGCAAATCCTGGGCCATTGCCCAAGCCGCCATCGCATTATAAAGATGCTCCGAATAAAGTTCCGCGCCAATTTGACGCCCAAGATGTTCCGACATGTCTTTACTGATCATTTGCAGTATTCCTTTCAAAAAAGATTTTTTTGTTCAATACGGTTCCTTTATCATCTAAAAGAGTATATTTTATTTTATACTCCATGTCAATAAGCAGGATCAAGAAACGGTAAAAAAGGCTGTCGGATCTCCAAAAAATCGTTCATTGCCTCTTTCCAGGAAGAAAAAGGAGGAGCCTCTTCCAGCAGATGGTACTTATTCGCGTCCAGAGATGTATTTCTTGATCGGGGCGCCTGAATTCCATACTCCTCATAAGTAATGGGGATCAATTCCGGCGATTTTTTTTCGATCTTCCCGTCAAGGGAATTTCCAAAGCATTTTTCCCGCAGATATTGAGCGATTTCCATTGGGGTCGCCGAATCAGGACCGGCAAGATGATACAGTCCGGTCTCTTCCCTCTGAACGAGAAAACGCAGTGCCCGTACTGCCTCCGGAACAAAAACGGGTGAGATCCGAACATCGTTTAAAACCTGAAGCGCTCGTGTTCGATGAAGAACGTTGAGCAATGTTTCCGCAATATTCCCGCAGCCGGAATTCTCGCCGGAGATCCCGAACGGCGCCGATGTCCGAATCACCAGCGATCGATCGTATTCGCGAACAGACTGTTCCGCTTCCCATTTCGTTCGCGCGAAAATCGATTGACAGGCGGGCAAATCCTCTTCCTTATGGGAGGAAAAGTCTCCCTCTTTATCCGTTGATAAAGAATCCGATGATCCCGATGATAAAGAATCGCCTTTCCGGTCGAAAGAAGAATCCGCATCCTGATCGGAAGAAAACCAGATCTCCTCTTCCGAGGGAGAAGAATCTTCCTTTCTTTCCGAAGAAAGATCTTTTCGTTGAAAAATTTCCCCGCAACTCAGCTGAACAAGGAAAGCACCGGTCTTTTCAGCCGCATCGCGCACGTATTCCGATCCATGGACATGAAAATGAACCGCGCGCTGCGGATGAGATTCCATCCAGTCGATCTGTCCGCTTCCCGACGCGTTTATGATCACATCGGGCAAGATCCTTCCAAGAAGTTCCTGAACAAAAAATCGGGAGCAGATATCAAAGTCGGGAAGATCCAGCGGAATGATCTGATCCTTTTGCGGCCCGCAATGATTCCAGTATTTTACAATCGCGGATCCGAAAAGACCTTTCGCGCCGATCACAACGATTTTCATGATCCGTTCCTTATTCATGCCGAAGGGCTTCGATCGGATCCATTTTCGCCGCACGGACCGCAGGATAAAGACCGAAAACCACTCCGATAATAAGAGAAATGAAAAAGGCCAGCGGGATCGACCAATAAACAATGATCGGCTTGATCTCCTGCACAATTTCGGGCAAACTCGCGATCAGATCCGGATTCACCTGTTTTAAAGTCGCCATCACGAACATGGTAACCGGCTTGCAAGTCAATCCGACCAGAATTCCGAGTCCGCCGCCGACAACGGAGAGGACGATGGTTTCGATCAGAAATTGGCGGACAATATCTCCCCTTTTCGCGCCAAGAGCTCTTCGAATTCCGATCTCACGGGTTCTTTCGGTTACCGTTGCCAGCATAATATTCATAATTCCGATTCCGCCGACGATCAGGGAGATCCCCGCGATCATTCCCATAAAGACGTTGAACATCATTCGCGTTGTTCGGGCCTGTTCCAGCAGTTCCAGAGGAACCGTGATCCCGTAATCTTCATATTTATGTTTGTCCTGCAGGGTCATCTTGATCAACTCGGAGGTCTCCATTACATTCGCAACGGAATCGACCTTTAAAGTGATCTGGGAAAGCTCAACGGTCTCTCCTTCAAAGGATCCGCTGCGCCGGATTACAACCGTATCCCCGACCCTTGTTCGAAGTGTATTTAAAGGAATATAGACATCATAAGAAAAATCCTGCGCCGCGAGTGATCCGCCGATCCCCGCCGAAGGAGCTCTCGGATTCATTACGCCCACCACGCGGTAATTGTAATTATCCCCTACCCGGACAAGCTGTCCGATCGGATTTTCATAAGGAAAAAGAATCTCCGCCGTCTTGCTGCTCAAAACGCAATTATCTTTGGATTCGCGATTATCGATCTCGTTCAGAAACCGCCCGTCGAAAACGGACAATTTCGTAATGTCCATATATTCCGGAGTACATCCGACAAGACGTCCATCGACTTTTCTTCTTCCCTTCTGAAAGGTTTGACGAAATTCGCGGACAGGAACGACCTGAATAATAGTCGGAATGGTATCGGAAAGACGGGCATAATCAGCACGGGTCAATCCGTAAGCGGGGATCTGCATTCCCCGTCCGGTCGGATTCTGATTCAATACTTCATTCGGCGGTTTGATCGACCGCACAATGATATTGTCGGCGCCAAGGCTTTCGATTTGATCCTGCGCCTTTTTACTGATCCCTTCGCCAATGGCCAAAAGCCAAATCACGCTGGCGACCCCGATAAAAATACCCAGAACCGTCAACAGGGAACGCATCGGATGAAGAAAAAGGCTTTTTACACCCAACTGCAATGTTTGTATGGAATAAAGCATATCTTAAAATTTCTCAGTTTTTTGGGGAATTCACAATAGGCCGGTGCCGAACATCCGATTCGACTAAACCATCGCGAAGACGGACAATTCTTCGGCTTCGCGAACCGACTTCGTCTTCATGGGTCACCAGGATAATGGTCCGCCCTTCGTCGTTTAAACGATCAAGGAGATCAAGGATCTCACCGGTCGTTTTCGAATCGAGGTTTCCAGTCGGTTCATCCGCGAGGATAAAATAGGGATCGTTGACCAGGCTGCGCGCGATGGCAACCCGCTGCTGCTGACCGCCGGAAAGCTGCGTCGGACGATGATTCAACCGGTCGCTCAATCCGACCATTCCGGCCAATTCAATACATCGCTTCCGGGAAGCGCGATTCACATTTCCCTGATAAAAAAGGGGCACTTCAATATTCTCGATCACCGTGAGCTGCGCGATCAGATTGTAAGATTGAAAGACAAATCCGATTCGGGAAGCGCGAATGCAGGAAAGATGAAAATCATCCATCTTGGTGACATCATCATTCCCGAGAACGATCGTTCCATGCGTTGGCCGATCCAAACATCCGAGCAAATTGAGCATCGTACTTTTTCCGGATCCCGACGCCCCCATAATGGCGACAAAATCTCCTTCGGGAACGGAAAGATCGACTCCGCGAAGAGCGCGAACGGTCTCTCCCTTTAAGACATATTCCCGGGATACTCCGGTTAATCGGGCAGCATATTTGATTTCTTCGGACACGGCTTTCCCTTATCGTTTTCTTTGAACAGCTTCTGAATGAAATACAGGATAATACGGATCATTTCACTCTGAAAATCAGGCCTTACGGAACAGGTTTTTCCGACGAATTTTTCGGAGGAATCGGCTTTTTATCCTTTTCGGGACCGGAGGGAACGTTCTCGTTCGCCGGGCCTTCAGACGACAAGGATCCTTTTTCGGCGGAAGGAACCGTTTCCGGCTTCGAATCCGGTGAGAACAGCTTTGGCGCCGACTCTCCATCCGATTTTCGGGATCTTCTCCCGCCGGAGCGATCTCCGGAAGGATTTCGCCCTGATTGAGAATCACTTCTTTCCCTTCTCGCTTTCAGTTCCGCAAATCCTTTTTGGAATTCCTCTTTTGAAATTTCATTATTGGAATCCGTATCAAACCTTTTCATGATCCCTTTGAAAAATTCAAATTGAGCGACAGGATACTCTTTTTCAGTAAGAACACCATCTTTATTATGATCCAATTCGGCAAAGATCTTTTCCGGATTGGATTCCAGCCATTCCTGGAACGCGGATTTTCCGCTGGAATTTCCATTTTCTCCAGAAACGCCTTTCCCAGCGTTGAATAAACGTTCCGATTTTTGATAAAGATTCCGGGATTCGCAAAAACCAATCACAAAGTCCGTTTGGGACCATTGGCCGTCTTTATTTCGATCCCAGCTCGCAAAGAAGGGAATCAATTCCGGAGCGACTTTTTCCACTTCTTCCTTTTTAATGATCTTATCGCGATTGACATCCAGTTTTCGGCAAAATTCCATCGCGGTCAATTCAAAATACTTTTTCATCGGTTCGATCCGAAGGAGCTGATTATGAACTTCTTCCTCGGACTGGATATTCAGGAGTTCCGTATTTTCATTTTCGTCCTTCTTTTTGGCATTTTCCCGGTTCCGATTGAATTTTCCTCTCTTTTCGGGATTAAATCCTGCGGGCATCTGTCCGCCGGGCATTCCCCCCTGTCCAGGCATCATCCCAGCAGGCATTTGTCCTTGTCCGGGACCTTGCATACCGCTCGGCATTCCGGCGGGCATTTGACCTGGAGCTCCCCCCTGGATTCCGGGAGGCATCTGTCCGGGCATTCCGGGGAATTTTTTTCCTTCGCCGGGCGCTCCGGGCATTTCTCCCGATACGGGCGCCTTCAAAGGATCAGGAGCGGCGGTACTTTCCCCTTTTTCTTTTTTCTCCGTTTTCGCGGTTTTATCTTCATAAAGAGAGGGCTCCGCATCATCAGGAAGGGTCAGTTCATCCTTGTATTGGCGCGCTCCGGCAACAACAACATCTCCTTCATTGACGCCTTTAAGAATAATCACTTCCTTATCGTTGGAAGGACCCAGAAGAACTTCCTTATACGACCATTTTCCTTCCTTGCAGATCAGGCAAAATGTTTTATGTCCTGATTCCACAATACATTGAACCGGAAGTAAAAGAACATTTTCGAGTTCTTTGGCGACAATTCGAACTTCCGCGGTCAATCCGGTCCGAATATCCTGGGTATCGTCGTTGATTTTGATGATGGTAACGTAGTCCTTCGCCGAAGACATCCATACGATCTCCGGATATCGGTTGACCTTGACCACTTCTCCCTTGTATTGTTTGTTCGTAATCGCGTCAAAAGAAAGAATCGCCTTCATTCCGACTTGAACGTTGGAAATATTCGCTTCGTTGATCATCGCTTTAACCTGCATTTGCGCGGGATCCGGAAGCCGAATCATGATCTGTCCTTTTCGAACGGAGGCCCCGTCCTTGATCATTTCCGATTCACTTCTGCCCGGCCGGGAATCCTGATTCGCGTAAACCACCTGGCCCGCCTGCGGCGCCTTGATGGTGCAAAGTTTCTGCTGCTCAACATAGTGATCCAAACGGTCTTTATCCAATTTGTTCGTATAGGTGTTCGAATTTAAATTCGCTTTCGCCGTCTCTATGCTCGAAAGAAGGTCCGTGATCTTTTTTTCACTCGTATATTTCAGCAGTACAAGCTGTTCAAGAAGGGATCCCTTGACATCGTTGATCGCTTTTTGCTCGGTAACCCGGTCAATTTCCAGCTGGGCGGTCGTTGTGTATCCAAGCTGCAAAAGACGCTCGGAATAGCGAACACTGTCCGCGTTCTGCTTTTGTGTTTCCCGATTCGAAAAGATCTTGTTTTCGATCTGCGTCCATTCCTGTTCAAAGGTTCCTTCGATGTATTCTTCAAGAGAAAGCTCGGCCGTTCGCAATGTCGCCTGGGAAGAAGCAACCGTTGCGAGAGAGGAATTGTATTTGATCTGCTGGGAATTGACTTTATCATCGATATCCTGGGTATCCAGACGAACGAGAACCGCTCCCTCTTCGACAGCCTCCCCTTCCGGGATCAATTCCACAATTGTCGAAGATCCTTCAACCTGATTGATAATATCGACATTCTTTCCGCTTTCGGCGCTTCCTTTCCCGACCACTTCGTGAAGAAAGGTTCCGCGAACGACAGGAACCTGAATCACATTGATCTTTCGGGTCTTTTTTCCGGAAAACCACTGCCAGGAATAATATCCGCCCCCGGAGAATACGGCAAGGAAAAAGAGGAGCCAAAGGAGTCTGCGGGACAAAGCCCCCCTTTTATGCGATTTTGAAGCAGATCTCTTTTTCGATCCGGTTTTTTCAAAGGAAGAACGGATGTCCCGGCCATTATCATTATTCGTTTTCATGCACTTTCTCACAGAAACTGTTGATCCTATTTCTTTATGGGAAATGGATAAAACCATTTTCCCTTGTTTTTCGTGTTTCCCAACTCGTGCGGAGATATCCCTCCGATTCATCCGGCTTTCCGCCCTCGGTAAAAGGCAAAAGGAAAGTCCAAAAATCTCGGAAAGAAAAAATTTCCCCTATCCAGTATACATTATAATAAATTTCCTTCCAATATAAAATACAGAATTTTCTTTTGTTAAAAAAAATGATGTATCGATTGTCCCGCGCAGGAGAGTGTTAAAATCCCTAAAAACGGTAAAATTTCACTTATTTATCTTTTCTATTTATCTTATATTATCATAATTCATGGAATATTTGCAATAAATGTAAATATATTCACTTTTTGACTTTTCTTTTAAATCATAATTGCCGATATATCGATTACAAATCCCTCTCTTTTTGATTATATGCAAGAAAGCGGGAATGAAATACGAAATAGGAATTATTGATTCGGCAACAAGAGAAATGGCTTCAGGACATTTATTGTTGCCTTCAGGGATGATGTTCCCCGAATTGATTGATCTTCAAAAAATGAAAACAATCAAATTTTGGAACACCGTTCAGTACGAAATGTTCCTTTTTGAAGGGACATAAAAAGAAATTTTATATAAAAGACGGGGTCAAGATGCATTTATCGGGCATTTTAACGAGATTATTCCTTATTGCAATGATTCTGGCGCTTTTTTCCGGACAGTCGGCGAAGAACGATCTTTTCGGAGCGGAAGGATCTTATGAACTCAAGGAAAAGCGGCTGTTGACGTTTACTTTTCCGGACGTGGACAAGTATCCGGTGATTACGGCGCTTGTTTTTTCGGGATCCGGCGACAAAATCATTACCGGAGGAGACGATTGCGGCTGCGCGGTCTGGAATGTCCGGTCCGGAGAGCTTTTAAAGCATTTTAAAGCGGATGAAGACTGGATTCGCGGATTGGACATTTCTCCGGATGGATCCCGTCTTGCAACGCTCGGACAGAACGGAACGATCAAGATCTGGAATAATACAGACTATTCCCTTGAAAAAACGTTCGATATCAAAGTTCCCGGCGGACGAAGCGTGGTTTATTCTCCGAACGGCAAAATTTTGGCCGTCGGCGGATCGGAAGCGGCTGTTTATCTGTTCGATTCCCAATCCGGGCAGCTGATCACAAAATGGGACGCGCCCAGTCCGTTCCTGCGATCCATTGTCTTTTCTCCCGATGGAACGCTTTTGGCCGCCGCCGGAAGAAATGGGATCGTTCGGATCTGGGATACAAAAGCCGGAAAACGGCTCTTCGATTTGCGGCATGGATCCCGTCGAGTCAATGCTCTTGCCTTTAATCCGGAAAGCAGTACGATCGCCGCGGGAGGTGAGGATAATGTCCTTTCCGTTTGGAATACGGTCAATGGTGAAAATATCAAGCGGATCCCGGTCGACGCCGGACTGATCTACAGTCTGATCTTTTGCGGAAACGGGCGAATCGCAACCGGCGACAGCCTGAACGTTGTTCGAATCTGGGATCTGAACAAGGGAAAAGAAATAGCCTATGCGGCCGGACATACTGGAACCGTTGCTGTACTCCGCTTTGATCCCCTGAAAAATGAGCTGGCATCGGGCAGCTTTGATACAACGGTAAGATACTGGGATCTGGAAAAGGCCTTGAACAATAAATAATAAACCGGATCGGTGATCCCTTTGAATGAGAGATCCATCGAAGGAACGGGTTTTCAATACTGAAAAGAGATAGGGAGTTCCATTGTGAAAACGTCGAATAATTTTACGGAAAAACAAGCGATTGCGCCTGATTCGGTTTCTGATCTTCCCCGCCGCCGCAAACATCGCGGATTAAGAAGAAAGCAGTGCAAACATCAACTGAACAGGATCTGCCGGCTTGAAGAACTGGAAAAAAGGGAACTGCTCGCGGCGGATCCCATTTCCGTAGGCGCCGTTTACGTTGAACAGGCTGCGGAAGATCTCGGCGATAAATTCTATATCGCCTGGGTCGGCGGAGAAAATTCGACAACCTGCGATACGATCACGATCAATCTGGACAAGAATAAAGACGGTCAACTTTCGAACGGGGAAGCCTTCTTTGATACCATTGCCGACGGCGGTGAAGGAAACGTCCGGGGTGTCTATGCGGCTTCCGGATTCAAACTCGTTGAAGCGGAAACCTCCTCCGATATCCAGATTGATTCCGTTCTCGTTGAAGACGGCGGAAGCATTCTTACCTTAAAGTTAAGCGGTTTCCATTCGGGCGATAATCTCGTTTTCACGATCGATGTCGATGAATACAATACCCAGGACCGTTCCCTGAACAATACCGGAATTGTCGAAGGAGCCGAATTCGGCGGATCCCTCGCCTCGGTAAAAGATATTGCCGGATCATGGATCTCCGCATCCTTCACCTCGACCCATTACGAAACCGAAAATTGGGAAGGGATGTATCTGGAAAACTTCGATGTTGAACAGACTCGCCCCAACGCGCTGGTTCAGGCTTTCAATGAACAGGAACTTCCTTACGATATTTCCGATGGGGGAGAAGGGATCTGGTCCGCCGGACTTTATGATCAGATCAGCTTGACCCCCAAGCCGATTCTGATCTCCGGATATGTTTACGCCGATCATGATGTCGATTGCAATTATGATCCCGAGGATGAAGACACTCCTCTCGCGAGTGTTGAAGTCGTTTTGATGCACAATGGAGAACAGATCAGTTCGACAAAAACGGATGCCGAAGGATATTATGAGTTCGGATATGATCTCAAATTGATGCCCGGCGATTATCAGGTCGTTTGCCAAACCGATGTTCAAAGTCCCACTGGAAAAACCTATTACGATTTCTGCGCAAAAGGGGGAGTATTCGGCGAAAAGGTGGATCCTCTGCATATCGATGTCGGCGGAATGGAAGGGGGCGACGAAGCACCCGACAATAATTTCAGCAAGGTTCTTCCCGGCGCGATCTCCGGAAATGTTTTCGAAGACCGGAATGATGCCGATAATATGGAAAGCGGAGAACCCGGAATCGCCAACGTTGAAGTTGAACTCTGGAAATACGACGGAACCGAATGGACTTATGTCGAATCGACATTCACCAACGATCAGGGTGCTTACCGGTTCGAAATCGACGGAACACGAGTCAATGGAATTCGAAAGAATGTCAACGCCGTGTATCAGGTGCGCGAAGGAGCCGTTCCCGAAGAATACTCAGACGGAAAAGATTACATCGGATCCAAAGGGGGAACAACCGACAACGACATCTTCTCCAACATCGAGATCAAATTCGGGGAAGAAGCCTCGGAATACAATTTCGGCGAACTCAAGCTCGGATCGATTTCCGGAAATGTATACGAAGACCGCAACGACAATGGCATCTTCAGCAAATCCGATGAACCGGGGATCGAAGGGGTTACCGTCGGCCTGTATCAATGGTCCGGAGAAAAATACGAACTTCTTCGAACAACGACAACCGACAGTAAAGGCTTTTACTCTTTCACCGGCCTTGCGATCGGATATGATTACGCGGTCAAGGAGACCCAACCCGAAGAATACAGTGATGGAAAAGACACGATCGGATCGCTTGGCGGAATTTCGGCCAACGATTATTTCTCGCAAATCACCATTCTATGGGACCAGCATGGAACCGAATACAATTTCGGCGAACTCAAGCTCGGATCGATTGAAGGAAATGTCTATCAGGACTTCAACGATGACGGAATTTTTGATGCCGATGAACCGGGAATCTCGAATGTTCGTGTTGGACTCTACAAATGGGACGGATCCAACTATTTGAAGATTGCGGAAACTGTTTCCGATGAACGGGGCCATTACATCTTTTCCGATTTGGACATCAATGAAGAGTACGCGGTAAAGGAAGAAGCTCAGCCGGACGGTTTCTCGGATGGAAAAGACGCCGTTGGATCTCTCGGGGGATCGTTGGGCAACGATGAGCTTTCCAGTATTGAAGTCGCATGGGACGAACATGGAATCGATTACAACTTCGGAGAACTGAAGAAGGGATCAATTTCCGGATACGTTTATGCCGACGACAACAACGACGGTGTTTTTGATAAAACGGAAAAACCGATCGCGAATACAACGGTTGAACTTTATATTCTCAAAGACGGGGAATACACAAAGATCGCGGAAACAAAAACGAATGAAAGCGGCTTTTACAAATTCTCCGATCTGGATATCAATCAGCAATACGCTTTGAAAGAGATCCAGCCCGAAGGCTGGGATGATGGAAAAGATACTCTCGGCACCATTTCCGGAAAAGAAGGAACAGTTGGCAAGGTCGCGGGAAATGATCATTTCACCGATATCGGGATCAAATGGGACGAACATGGGATCAATTACAATTTCGGAGAATTGGCTCCGCCGGAACCGGGCAAGATCAGCGGATACGTTTATGTCGACAGCAACGATAATGGAATTCTCGAAGATGGAGAAAAGCGAATCGAAGGTGTTGAGATCATTCTTTGGCAATGGGACGCCGTAAATCAGGAATACGTTAAAACCGGCCGAACGCAAACAACGGATTCCAACGGATATTACCGCTTTGGAAATTTGACGCCCGATAATACTTATCGCGTCACCGAAGTCCAGCCGGTAAAATACAACGATGGAAAAGATACCGTTGGAACGCTCGGCGGCAGTATGAAAAACGACGATCTTTATGATATCGTCGTCAAATCCGGCGAACATGGTCAACAGTACAATTTCGGCGAACTGGAGATCCCTTCGGAAACACCTCCTCCGGGAGATGTTCCCTATGGAAATTACACGCCCACCCCATCCCTTTATGTTCCCGGAAACACATATTACAGCGGGAGCGGCCCCAATTTCAACTATACATTTGAGCCGCCGATGCTTTCGACACATACGGTCAATTATTTCGGCGGAGGAGGACTTCCTTCTTCGTACTCCTGGCACCTGAGCGTTTTGAACGGCGGATATCCCCGATCGATCGAAGGTCTTAATTCGACGGCCGGATATCGAAGCTATTTGAACGCGGGAGAATATGTCAATGTCTCCTTTTCCGCGAACGATCGGCTCGACGGCGGTGAATGGCTCATTCGCGGCAAAGACGGATCCGTTGCTTCCCGATACACGTTCGGTGCAAGCGATGCGGTTCCTGTCGTCGGCGACTGGAACGGAAACGGCCTGGCAAGCATCGGGATCTTCGTCAATGGAAAATGGTTCCTCGATCGAAATGGCGACGGTGTTTGGGATGAAGACGATCTCTGGGCGGAAATGGGAAATAAAACCGATCAGCCTGTCGTGGGAGACTGGGATGGCGACGGAAAAGCCGATATCGGCGTTTTCGGACCGCAATGGACCGGAGATCCTCTCGCTATCGCTTCCGAACCGGGCCTTCCTTCCGATTTGAATGAATACGTGAATGTGTCCCGTCCGAAAAATGTTCCGCCGGAATTCAATAATGCGACCCCGGGCCATCGAACACTTGTCCATCGAAATAATGGACAGCTCCGACTCGACTTGATCGATCACGTCTTCGAATACGGAAATGAAGGCGATATCGCGATTACCGGCGACTGGAGCGGGGATGGTGTCTCCAAGATCGGTGTTTATCGAAAAGATAAATGGTTCCTCGATATCAATGGAAACGGACGCTGGGATGAAGGCGATGTCCTCGTCGAAAACTTCGGAGAAGCCGGCGGAATTCCCGTCGTTGCCGACTTCAACGGCGATGGAATTGATGAGATCGGACTCTTCCATAATGGAAAATGGTCGATCGATACCAACGGCGATTATCGCGCCGATGTCTTCTTCACTTTCGGACAGGAAGGGGACAAGCCGGCCGCGGCCGACTTCGACGGCGATGGATCTGCGGAAGCCGCTGTTTACCGTTCCAATTCGAACGTCGCTGTCTCCACCGAACGATAGATCGAATCCGTTCTTCCTTGATCCGGGAGTTCTTTCTCCCTGATCCGGAACGAAAGGAACGCTTCTTTCAAAAAATATCTCCTGGTGATGGTTGTTGAAGAAGGGAAGGATTTTTGGATCCTTTCCTTCTTTTTTATTCTCATTTATGAAGAAAAATTTCCAATTCTCTTCTCTTGACTCGCGGGATTCTGAAGAGTACAATAAGATCTGTTAATGTTCCTCTTTCTGAAAAATATGTCCCGGACACATTCAATTCCTGTTAAAGGTTGCCCATGTATAAAAAACTGTTTGGTGTTCTGCTCGTTTTATATCTTCTTGCCCTGCTGGAACTGCCTTGCTCCATCAAAGGGTTCGCAGGAGAATCAAATCTCGAACAGCTGCAAAGCGAATTTCAAAAGCCCGGATCGGAATTTTCACTGATTCCTTTCTGGTTCTGGAATGATACATTGAAAAAGGATGAGATCATTCGGCAAATTGATGATTTCGACAAACATGGAGTCCATGGATTTCTGATCCATCCGCGAATTGGACTCCCGGAAAAATGCACCTGGCTTTGCCCCGAAATGATCGAAATGATGCGAACCGCATTGCAGGAAGCGCAAAAACGGGGAATGAAAGTCCTTCTTTATGATGATGGAATGTATCCGTCGGGATCTTCCAGCGGACAAGTTGCCGCAGAGAATCCGAACTATGCATCCAAAGGATTCATGAAGATCGATCTTAAAAAAGGAGAAGATCCGCCTGCTGTCGAAAAAGGGGGAATTCGAATCGGGATCTTTGACCGGCCAAATGGAGATCGCATTGCTGTCGATCAGGTTTTCGCAAAAGGACATATCCGGGGACTGCATTATATCGGCGATGAGAATAAAAAAGGCCTTCGCGAAGAACTTCCTCCCGCCGCGGATCTCCTCTGTCCGGAAGCCGTCCAATGCTTTATTCGCCTTGTTTATCAAAAATATCATGATGAATTCCGTTCTTTCTTTGAAGACAGGACGATCATGGGAATCTTCACCGACGAACCGAGTATTATGGGCCGCGGTCCGCGTAAAGGAATGGTGCCGGGCAGCAAAGAGTCCCTGCAAAAAATCGAAAAGATCCTTGGATACGATTTCACTCCTTTTCTGCCGGATCTCTGGTATCAGGATCGACCCGACTCCGATCAAAAGCAAAAAGATTATTATCGCGCTGCGGAACAGGTTCTGGAGGATGTTTACTACGGATCTCTTTCAAAATGGTGTCTGGATCATCATGTCGATCTGTGCGGACATCCGGAAGCTTCTTCCGATTTCGGAATTCTTCGAAAAATGGGGATTCCGGGACAGGATATTGTTTGGCGATATATTGAGCCGGGCGAAAAAGCGTTTTCTCCGGAACATTCCATGATGGGAAAGGTCGCTTCCAGCGCAATGCTGCATGCAGGCGAACGCCGGAATCTGAACGAAATATGCGGCGCTTTCGGACACGACTTGACTTTTGAGGAGATGCAATGGGTCGCAAACTGGTGTATCATACGCGGACAAAATCTCCTTGTTCCCCACGCGTTTTATTACTCGATTCGGGGACCCCGTTGGGAAGAACGGCCGCCGGACGTCGGTCCCAACGCCGTATGGTGGAATCGGTTTAAACCGTTTGCCGATCAATGTTCCCGACTCTGCTGGCTGAACACCGATTGTCAACCGATCATTCGAATCGCACTTCTCGCTCCGGCTAAAAATGTATCCTCAGCAGGAACAAAAACGCTCTTCGAAAATCAGATCGATTTCAATTATCTGGAATACCGCGATCTTTTCGATCGGGCTTCCGTTGATGAAAAAGGGGTCCGTATCGCAAAGATGAAGTACGATCTTCTGATCCTTGTCCCCGGATCCCAAATTCCTTCGGAAGCACTCCCCGCCCTTGAAAAGTTGGCCGCTTCCGGACATCTTCTGCGATACACAAAAGATGCGCCGAAATTCGATCATGTTCCGATCGCCAACGATGATGAAGATCTTGTCCGGATTATCCGCTCCCGAATCGGATCGGACATCCGTTTGATCTCAACAGAAAAAGGAGATCAGAAAAATATTCGCGCTCGGCATTTGGTAAAGGGCAGCGTCCATTTTTATCTCCTTTTCAATGAAGCCAATACTCCCGTATCGGTCAAGATTCGAGTTCCGATTTCGGGAGCATGGAGCTGGTGGGATCCGGTCAACGGTCAAATTCGGCCGGACAAGAAAAACGATGAGGTCAACTTTGCTCCGTTCGAGATAAAGATATTGGCGATAAGCGGCCAATAATCTTTTCGAATGGTCTTCGGATGATCCATGGGATGCACTTTCAAAAATCATCAAAAGAAAAACCGGCTTTTTCAAGAGCCGGTTTAAAAAAGGGGAACGGAAGATCCGCTTTTACTGAACATATCGAACATCGCATTTCGGACGCAGGGGCGTTTTGGAATACTTCTTTCCCGCAGGATATCCGAGCATTAAGGCGGCGCCGACTTTTTGTTTTTCCGACAGGCCAATTCTCTTTCGGGCCGCTTCATTCTGAACGATGAAGTTCATAAAGAGGCCGGCCCAACAGGCGCCGATTCCGAGCGCGGCGGCTCCGAGATCAAGGGTTTCCGCAGCAATAGCGGCATCGGTCATCGTCCATATGGTCTCTTCTTCCATGGTCGCAATCGCAAGGCAAGGAGCACCGCGATGGATCCAATCGTATCCCTGCTCATCCCAGGCCTTGATCATTTTCGCGCTCGATTCCTGATCCCGGACACCGTCCAGAAGAAGAGAAGCGAGTTCGTGAACCGTATCCCAATCATTCACAACGATCCATTTAATCATGAGCAGATTTTTGGCGGTGGGCGCCCAGCGGAGCATTTCGAAAAGGCGATCAAGATCTTCCTGTCGAATCGGATCCTTTTTAAAGTCCCGAATGGATCGCCGATACTTGACCAGTTCCGCAAATTGATCGAAAGAAGCGATTTTACCGAAATCAACCGATTGAATCGTATTCGGGCTGATCGATCCGACCGAAAGGGCACCTGTCGGACATTTGCAAACGCAGTGTCCGCACTGAATACATCCATCCTCAACGATTACAGGAGGTTTTCCCTTCTCTTCGAACAGATAATTCCGATAGGAACAATCTGTAAGACAAAGTCCGCAGCCGGTGCACTTTTCCCGATCCAGTACGATCAAATTTTCCATTGTACGATTCCTTTTCTATTTCTGTAAAAATTATTCTTCGGGACAGTTTCCCTTTTTTCATTATAAACCGATTCTCTTTCTCATCGCCGATCACCGCTGCCGCCAAAAGGAGGGTGTAAAAAGAACAAGGATAATATAAAGTTCAAGCCGTCCGAGGAGCATGGAAAGAGAAAGAATAAACTTTGTAAATTCCGTCAATGCTCCGTAATTTTCCTGCGATCCGACAACACCGAGTCCGGGCCCGATGGTGGAATAAGCGGCGAGTGAAATGGAAAAAACGTCGATCGTTTTTGTTTCTATTCCCCGTCCCGACTCGATCCAATAGGTATCCGGTTCAACAACAAGGATCAAAAACGCGGTGATTAAAACCATGCACAGGAAAAAGAAAAGAAACGTGATCACGCTGAAGATCAGATCCTTGTCCAGAACGTTTCCTCCCAGGCTTGGACTCCGAACCACCGAGGGCCGGAAAGATCGTTCCAATTCTCCATGAATGCCTTTTGCCCCGATCAGCCAACGGACAACTTTCGTTCCTCCGGACGTACTTCCGGAACATCCGCCGATCACGGTAATGATCATGATAATAAAGAGCATCTGTCCGCTCCAGGTTTCAAAATGCGCGGTACAAAATCCTGTTGTCGTCATTAAGGACACGACCTGGAACAGAGCAACCCGAAAAGAGGTTTCCAGCGATACATTTTGGGAAGATTCCGACTTTTGCCCGGCTTGAGCCTTCGGAGCAGATCCTGATTTCGAAGCGTCTTCCGATTTTGGAATAGAATCCGCCTTTTGAGAAAGGGCCTTCTTGACCGTGATCTCACTGTTGGGAAGCGGTCCGCTTTTGGGAAGAGGGCTTGCCCCCGGATCTGCGGACACCATCGCCGTTTTCTGAAGATCGTCCTTTGAAAACGGCTTCAGTTCATCGTAGAACAAACCAAACAGAAAGATCAGAGCCGTTGCGGCAAAAATGATCGTAAGATAGGTTCTCCATTCGATATCCTGTAAAAGGAATTTCGGCTGTCCGCAAATGCACCAATAGAGAAGGGTCAAATTCGTTCCGCCCAGGATCATGAACAGAACAAAGGAATATTCGATCAGGCCTGCATTGAGATCGGTTTCCGCAGCGAAATGTCCCACGCTCAAATTAAAAGTACTGAATCCGCCCGTCGCGATCGTCGAAAAAGAATGGCAAAGAGAATCAAAAAGGGAAATTCCCTGCATCTTCAATAAAATCACGAAGACGACATTTAATCCGATATAGATCCGGAACAGGGCCGTTGCGATTTGCCGAATCCGGATCTCCGGATTTGCGCCGGAAAGCGGACTTCTTTCAAATTTGACAATCGTCTTTGCCGAGGATCCATGTCCAAGGAGGGCAACGAATAAAAGCATAAATCCAAGGCCGCCGAGGAACATGGTTGTACTTCGCCAAAAAAGGATCGTGCGCGGAACGACGAAAGGATCTTCCAGCTCATCAAAAACGGAGGCCCCGGTCGTGCTTAATCCGGACTCCGTCTCAAAAATTGCGTCCGCGATACTCATTGGAGAGCCGGGAGCCCGTTCTGTTCCGCTGAATAAATAGGGAAGACAAGCCAGCAGAGTCGCAATGATCCAGCTCAATCCCACGACCGCCATCGCTTCTTTCCGAAGGGGAAGATCGGTCGATGTTCTCCCGAAAAAACGAAGCAGGAGACCGACGATAAAGCAGATCAGCATGGAGAGAAGAAGTCCATAGAATCCCGACGATTCCGCCTCCCAGGATCCTCCGGCAAATTCGAAAGCCCACGGGAGACTGAATATCATGCTCAATCCGATAATAATCGAAACGGCACCAAGATATCTGCTGATTAACCGAAAATCCATGAAAACCTGCGATTTATATCAAAAGGAAAAGGATTCTGCAAAGAATACCGCAGAAGCTGATCCCCGATCAGGATCAGCCTGTTCAGGATCAACTTATTTCATCATATTTCGTTCAATGAATCCGGTATCAATTTTTCCGGCAATGAAGTCGGGATGTTCCAGAATTTTCAATTGAAGCGGAATGGATGTTTTGATCCCTTCGACCTTGAATTCCCGCAGACAACGAACCATACAGGCGATTGCTTCTTCCCGGGTCGGCTGATGAACAAGCAATTTTCCGACCATGGAATCGTAATAAGGACTCACCGTATATCCGGAATGAACATGGGAATCGAACCGGACGCCGAATCCGCCCGGAATAATCATCTGATTGATCTTTCCGGGACAGGGACGAAATTGATGATCGGGATCCTCGGCATTTATCCGGCATTCAATCGCGCATCCATTATGCTCCACGTCCTTCTGTTTAAAGGGCAATTTCTCACCGGAAGCAACGATCATCTGTGTTTTGATCAGATCGATTCCCGTTACTAATTCAGTAACCGGATGCTCCACCTGAATTCGCGCATTCATTTCAATAAAATAATAATTCTCATCCTTGTCAACGATGAATTCGACAGTTCCGGCGTTTGTGTATCCGGATTCTTTCGCCAAACGGGCCGCGGATTCGCAAAGAGCTTTTCGCGTTTTCACGCTCAAATTGGGAGCAGGACTCTCTTCGATCAACTTCTGATGGCGGCGCTGCGCGGAACAGTCCCTTTCCCAAAGATGGCAAACATTGCCGAAATTATCCGCAATGATCTGGGCTTCCACATGGCGCGGACCCTCGATATACTTTTCCAGATAGAGTTCCCCGTTTCCGAAGGCGGCTTCCGCTTCCTGTCCGGCCTGCATGATCGCGGTTCCCAACTGTTCGGGCGATCGGGCCACTCGCATTCCCCGTCCGCCTCCTCCCGCCGATGCTTTCACGAGAACCGGATATCCGATCTCTTGAGCGATGGCTTTTGCCTGTTTTTCTGAAGTGATCAGTCCATCACTGCCGGGAACGGTGGGAACCCCGCCCTTTTTTGCGATTTGACGCGCGGAATTTTTATCTCCCAACAGATCTATTGCCTGGACCGAAGGCCCGATAAATTCGTATCCGCAGCTGCGGCAAACATCCGCGAAATGGGAATTTTCGGCGAGAAACCCGTATCCGGGATGAATGGCGTCAACATCCCCCAATTCGGCGGCGCTGATAATTCTTTCAATTTTCAGATAACTTTGATTTGCCGGTGCCGGTCCGATACAAATCGAACGATCCGCCATTTCGAGCCAAGAGCTTCCCCGATCCGCTTCACTGCAGACGGCAACCGTTTCCACTCCCAACTCACGGCAAGCGCGCATGATCCGCAAAGCGATCTCGCCCCGATTCGCAATCAATATTCTCTTAAACATTTTATACCCGTCTTTTATATCTCTTTTCGATATATCTTTTTCTGAAAATGAACCGATTCGTTTTCGAATGCCGTTGATCCGATTTTCGTATTGATCAGCCTTTTGTATCGACCTTGAAAAGCGGCGTTCCAAACTCAACCGCCTGTCCGTTTTTCACTAAAACCGCAACGATCTTGCCGGAGATCTCCGCCTGGATCTCATTGAAGACTTTCATCGCTTCAATAATGCAAACCGTCTGATCCGGAGCAACGATATCGCCAACCTTCACGTAAGGAGGAGTGTCCGGGTTGGCCGACGCATAAAAAGTACCGACAAGAGAGGAATTGATCGTTTGAACAGAAGCAGGCTCCTTCGTTTCCGCAGGGACTTCAGCCGGAGCAGAATTGACTTTCACCGCAGGAGCAGCCATTACCGCCTGGGCAGCGGGAAGCGCAACCGTCGTTTTTCGCTGAAGCTGGATCCGACTGCTTCCTTCCTGAAGATCAACCTCGGATATATCATTTTCCTTCATCAGCTCAACGAGCTGGCGGATCTTGTCAATATCGAAAACGTTCGCTTTTTTATCATTTACCATTGATCTTTTATCTCCCAATTATCTCCGTTAAAATTTTACAGATCCGAACGAACAGCAACAATAATCCTTTCCAGACGGGCAAAATCCCTGAGAATTTGAATCTCGCCCCAATGAGGATCTTCCCGCATAAAATCACCCACCTGATGAATGATCATCGGACTCATTTCAATCAATATTTTTCCTCCCTTTTTCAGGAAAGGAACAGCGTCCCGCACAAGGCGGAAAATGATCTCCGTTCCGTCCGGACCCGCCAAAAGCGCTTCTTTCGGCTCGAAATTCCGAACCATCGGATCCAGATTCCGATACTCGGATTCCTTGACGTAAGGAGGATTACTTACAATGATATCGAATTCCCGCGTTAAATCAAGAGCAGAAAAGAGATCGGACTGAATAAAATGAATCCGGTCCTCCATTTTGTGTTTTTTCGCGTTTTTTCGGGCCAGTTCAAGAGCTTTTTCACTGATATCAACCGCGGTTAATTCAGCGCCGGGAAGATTTTTCGCAAGAGCAATGGCGATGTTCCCGCTTCCCGTCCCGATATCAAGGATTTGGAAAGTAGAATTTGAATCCGTTTCTTTCCTTTTTTTTATCAACTCAACGACTTCGAGGACGATCTGTTCCGTCTCCGGACGGGGAATCAGAACAGCAGAATTCACTTCAAAATCCAAAGAGTAAAATTCCTTATACCCGGTAAGATAGGCAACCGGCTCTCCGGATCCGCGCCGTTTTACAAGATCGCGAAAACGGGCAAGAGCTTTTTCATCCGGAATTTCATCAAAATTCGTGTAAAGCTCGATTCTTTTTAGAGAAAGAGAATGAGCCAGAAGGATCTCCGCTTCCAGTCGGGAAGCTTCCGAACCATGTTTTTTTAAATAATCGGTCGTCCATTC
Source organism: Planctomycetia bacterium (assembly GCA_030539035.1). GTDB lineage: Bacteria > Planctomycetota > Planctomycetia > Pirellulales > Thermoguttaceae > JAUNBG01. The sequence goes on along the minus strand of JAUNSU010000010.1, from coordinate 33,858 downwards.
GAGCAAGCGTTGAACAGTCCACGCCTCAGATTGCGACATAGCGTCCCTTTACCCTTTCGATAAGTTCAGAACGTCCTGCTTTGGGCTTCTATCCCGAAAAACTTTAATCAATATCGCCGAATGAACTCTTCAACTCCTGCCGCTCATAATCCAGAAGTCCTTCAATTACAGGAGAGAGATCCCCGGCAAGGATCACATCCAACTTATACAGCGTTAAGCCAATTCGGTGGTCGGTGACCCGATTTTCCGGAAAATTATAGGTTCGAATTCTTTCGCTTCGATCCCCGCTTCCGATCTTGCTCATTCGGTCTTCCGAGCGCTTTTTCTGCTCTTCGAGCTGTTTATGATCATAAAGTCGGGACTTTAAAACCCGAAGCGCCTTCGCAAGATTTTTGTGCTGGCTTTTTTCATCTTGGCAGCTTACAACAATTCCGGTTTCATAATGCGTCAATCGAATCGCCGAAGCCGTCTTGTTGACGTGCTGTCCGCCCGGCCCGCTGGAACAAAAACGATCTACCCGATAATCTTCCGGTTTGAGATCAATTTCAACATCTTCCGGTTCGGCCATTACGGCAACGGTCGCCGCAGACGTATGAATACGCCCCTTTGCTTCCGTTTCCGGAACACGCTGAACACGATGTCCGCCGCTTTCGAATTGCAATTCGCGATAGCAACCTTCCCCTTCAACGCCGAAAACAAGTTCTTTGAACCCGCCCATCTCGGTTGCGTTCATCGACATGATCTCGGTTTTCCACCCGCGGTCTTCGCAAAAATGCTTGTACATTTCAAACAGATCCCGGGCAAAAAGGGCCGCTTCATCGCCGCCGGTACCAGCCCGGATTTCAAGAATACAACTTGTTCTGTTCGCGTCCGATCCGCCGATCGTCAAATCAAGGAGTTCATACCAGAGCGCTTCGCGTTCCGCACGCAGATCAATAATCTCCGCTTCGGCCAACTCACGCAGCTCGTGATCCGGATCTTCCGCCATTTTGCGCGTTGCTTCGATTTCTCGATTCAACTCTTTAAACCGTCGGTATTTTCCGCAAAGTTTGGCAAGCGATCCATGTTCCCGGGCAACAGCAGTCAACCGGGTCGAGTCCGCAAGAACTTCCGGGGAAACCATTAAACGTTCGAGTTCCTCAAAACGTTCCAGTTTTTTATCGAGCATTTCGCGCATCGACTGATCAATCTCCAAGATCCTTTTTGTTTACGGATTCATTCCGTAAATTATTTATCCGAACCGCCTTCGGTCATTCCATACTTTTTACGGAACTTTTCAATTCGCCCGGCGGTATCAACATATTTGAGCCGTCCGGTATAAAACGGATGACACGCGTCGCAAATATCGACTTTCAATTCCGGTTTCGTGCTTCGTGTTGTGAAGCTGTTTCCGCAACCGCAGGTTACCTTTGTTTCCACGTACTTGGGATGAATGCCTTTTTTCATCTTAAAACTCTCTTTAAAATCCTGTTTCCATATAAACGGAATAAAAATCAATCCATAAAACGATAAATCACCGATAAACGATTGCAATTCTGCTGTGGTCGATCAAAAACCGCTTTCGCCGTTTCCAATCGAAAAGGTTTTACGGATATTCCCAGCCCGTATTTTTGATCCTCTGAAGGAGAACCCCCTGTCAATGGAAGAAAAATCGGGAAAAACTAAACAACCCATTATATCACCGCCGGAAATTCCTGATAGGGGCCCTTTTACAAAAAGCCCCTTATTAAGAAAGGGAACCGATCTTGCGAAATCTCCGCTCTTCGGTCCCTTTTCCGGATTCTCTCGGTTTTCTCACGGTTCCCGTTTTCTCGCCGAAAACCTTTCAAACCGCTGAAAACCTGTTCAATTACTGCTTCACTTCACCGGGCATTACGACCCATTCAAAGCCGGCTTCCGCCTGAAGTTCTTTTACAAGATCTTCGTAGAAAGAAATGTTCTTTATCATGGAAGATTGTTCCAGAACCTGATAAAATTCCTGGGGATTCGCGGAATCAAAAAGCGTAAGAAGCAGATCCGCAGGATCTTTTTCCAGCATCTGAATCACGAAAACCCGGTCTTCCGACATATTGGGAACAACAGCGATCTCTTTCGGCTTCATCTCAAAAGCGGTTTCATAAAATTCATCGCCGGGAAATTTTACCACTTTATTCTGGGATTCGGCCGTTCCAAGAGCAACACCTTCTTCCCGAATCTCCCCAACGGAAAGACGGGAAACCTGGGGGCCCATCGGAAAATCATACCAGGTGAAATTCTGAGTTTTCGCAAAATCAACCGGCTTCGACTCGGCCTTGACCGCGTCCGCAAGATCTTTCTTTTCCGTTCGAGCGCGATCGGCCAAAGCCTCCGCCGCCTCCTTGGCCAGCTTGAACCCCTCCAGTTTTTTCCAAGTCTTTAAAACGAAAGGCTTCGCTTCCTCAAATTCGGGAAGATTCTCGCTCTTGGCCGCGTTCGACCAGTAAACATATACGGACTCCCCAATCAATTCCGTCTTTTGAGGCGAAAAATCCAATGTCGATCCCGAGTAAACCTGCTGCAACAGATCTTCCGGAAGGACCTTCAAAAGAAACGCTTCTTCCGGGAACAGTAATCGGGGAACTTCTTCTCCATTCACGGTTTCCATCGTTTCCTGATAGGAAAAACCATGTTTGGCGGCAAGATCTTTCAAGCTGATCTTTTTCAATGATTCTTTGGAAGAAACATTCGCCCGAACATTACTCAAAACTCGGGAATACTCTTCCATTTCAGTGAAGATCTCGCCCATCTCTTTTTCGAGCTTTTCGGAAGCAAGTTTGCGTCGGATTTCCGATTCAACCTCTTTCAAGGAAAAATATCCATCATCCGCTTTTACCGCAGGCGCGGCAGCGGGCTTGGCTTCTTCCTTCTTCACCTCAACCGGCTTCGCCGCAGGCTTGGCTTCTTCTTTCTTCGCTTCAACCGGCTTCGCAGCAGGCTTGGCTTCTTCCTTCTTGGGGGCAGCTGTTTTATCGGCTGTTTTTTCCGCTTCATAAGCAACCAGACGGAAAGGAGAAGAATTTTCATTCATCGAAGATTTCGGCGCATCCTTCGCAGGTTCTTTTTTCTCTTTTTCAGGAGAATTCGTGTTTGCCGGTTTACTTTCCGGTTTCTTTTCGTCCTTCTTTACTTCTTCTTTCGGAGAGGCGGGCAATTTGACATCGGAAAGGATATTTTCCGGAATCACATTAATGGAAGAAGAATCTGCGCCGGGAAGCTGCAAAGCGCCGGGAACATTCGCGGCACCGGGAGCGGCTTGAGGAACGGGCTTTTTGAATTCTCCCCGATTCTTTTCATAATACGCCTTGATTTCTGCATCGGAAACGGCATCCAACCGCTCTTTGGTAAGATCTCCGCGAACGATCTGGAAGGAATGCCGATTCGGCATATGGAATCCCGGGTCTTTCGAAACGGGATTGTATCGAACGTATTTGTATTTTTCATAAAATTCTTTCAATTCCGACTCTGAAGGCTCCTGAATCTCTTTGGCAAAGGAGTCCGCAGTATAGGCGGCAACTTCGACCTTCATTTTTTGATTCAGTTTGCGGAAAGCATCGAAATTTTCGGAAGGAGCGGAAATAAGATTGCCTTGTCCGGAAGGCATTGTCTGTTCGTAAAAACCGCTGAATCCGCGAGGGGTCGCAACGGATCGCATAAAGCGTTCGCAAATGATCTGAGCGTTGAACAGATCATAAAGCTGCGCATAATTACGAATTCCGGCGACGGAACAAGCGTAATCAAGATCTTCTTTCGTCAATCGATCCATGAAGAGCAGACTCAAGTATTGGCGAACAGCTTCTTCATCCGACTTGAATCCGCGGCTGAGTGCCGTGTTGTAAACAAGCCAGCGATTAACAATATTTTCACTGCTTCCCTGCGCATATTGCAGTTCGCGGAAAAGACTCACCAGATGAGTAAGCGGAACCGGAAATTCCTTGCTGCTGTCCTTGGGATCCTTTTCACGAACGAAAAGCGAACCGTCGTAGGAAGGAAAAACTTCCTTTTCCTGCATCAGTTTAGTCGCCGCGCCTTCCAAAAACGCGCTTACCCGACGTAGATCATCTCGAAAGAACATGAAATTCGGCTGATCCAATTCTCCATATTTCTTGGTTTTCGCATAAACCAACCGTCCCTGTTGGACGCCTGTATGTCGAACCTGAAGACATTGAAACATCGTTCCAAGCAAAATAAAAGAAAACATCGTAAATAAGGTCAATATGGCCAACGAAGCTTTCTGATTACGTCTAAATACAGCAAAGGGATTATGTTTTGCCATCTAAATCTTTATCCTTTTGTCAAAACATGTGGAAGAATTTTTATAGTCAAATCACTACACTGTTCACCGAGGTTGAATCTCAGGATTCAAGTCCCTTTCAGAGAACCTGTTCCAAGAAACCCGGAAAATCTGCATATTAAAATCAACCTCGTTCTTCCTCTTTAAAATGCCTTTCAGCATTCTGCAAAGGTAAATCCATAATATACAGTCCCGGCATTATATCACACTTTCCAAAATTGATAAACATCGGTTTCAAAAATTTTCTTGATTTAGAACAACTATTCTCCATTAAAAATCGATCTTTATTGTTCAAAATAAGAATTATATATAATATAAGAAATATATATTTAGTAAATGGGGGTCTTTTTTCCGCTCTTAACAGGAATTTTTCAAAAAATATCTTGTATTTTCTCCCAAATATGAGAAAATATCTTCAGGTTTTTGTGAAAAATCGGACTCAAGTTTTCATTTTCCATCCTTTTTCGGAGTAAAACATGGATATTTTCTGCTTCAAAAATACGAAAAAAATTAAATCGTTCTGCTTTTTGTGTTTCCTTTTGTTTTTCGCTTCATTATCCTTTGCCGATGAAGGGATGTGGTTGTTTTCCAATCCGCCAAAAGAAAAAATCAGGGAAAAATATGGATTCGAAATTACTCCGGAATTTTTAGATCTCCTTCAAAAATCCTCCATCCGCTTTGGAAATGGGGGATCGGGCTCCTTTGTTTCCTCTCAAGGGCTCGTGATGACCAATCACCATGTCGCTGTCTCCTCCCTTCAAAAATTGAGTAAGCCGGGAAAAGACCTCGTCCGAAATGGTTTTTATGCTCCCACTCCGCAAGAGGAACTGAAATGCGAAGGATTGGAATTGATCCAACTGATGGAAATTCAGGATGTATCCGAAGAAATTCACGCGGACCTTAACGCGGGATCTCCCGAAAACGCCGATCAGATCCGCAAAGAAAAGATCAATCAAATCGAACAGGAAGGCCTGAATCGAATGCTCGAAAAAGGATTTGCCCGTTCCTCATTGAAATGTGAAGTGGTTTCCTTCTATGAAGGGGGACTCTATCATCTTTATATCTACAGAAGATTCGCTGATGTCCGTTTGGTTTTTGCACCGGAAGAGAGCGTTGGATTTTTCGGCGGGGATCCGGACAATTTTGAATTTCCCCGATATGTACTGGACGTCTCTTTTTTCCGGATTTATGATAAAGGCGCGCCTTATCATCCGGAAAAGTATTTGCGCTGGAGTTCCCGGGGAGCCAAGGAGGGAGAACTTGTTTTTGTATCCGGACATCCGGGCAGAACCAACCGTTTTAATACGATGGATCATCTGTTTTTTCAAAGGGACGAATACTATCCTTATTTAATGTCGTCGATTCGCCGCAAGGAAGTTCTTCTGCAAACCTACGCCCAACGGGGAAAGGAAGAAGCACGCCAAGTTGCCAGTGAACTTTTTTCCATCCAGAACAGGCGAAAAAATCGGGAAGGGATCCTTCTTGGCTTGCAAACCCCCGATCTGATACGGCAAAAATTTTTGGAAGAACAGAACTTGATGAATGCTCTGATCGAAAAGAATTTGGTTGTTCCCGACAAATACGACCCTTGGAAATCGATCAAGGACGCGTTGGAGGTTTATAAAAAACTGATGATTCCATACGATATGCTTGAACGGGGCTCGGCCTTCGATTCCGAACTTTTCAAAATCGCGCGGTCGATTGTCCGAATCGCGGAGGAATCGGAAAAATCGGATGAAAAACGCCTCATGGAATACCGGGATTCCGTTCTTTCCGCGTTGAAAGAGAACATTTTGAATCCGGGGCCGATCTATCCTGAAGCGGAATGTATAAAATTGACAAGTTCGCTTGGTTCTTTCCTCGAATCCCAGCAAATTCCCCCTTTCTGGAAGAAGATCCTTAAATCTCAATCTCCCCGGCAAAAGGCGATCGAGCTTCTTTCGCAAACGAAGTTGACCGATCCGGCGGAAAGAAAACGTCTGCTTGATCTGGATCTTGCTTCCTTAAAGCAGGAGAATGATCCGATGATCCAACTTGCGTTGACCGTTGATCCGACCGCACGTGAAATCCGGTCTCTTTATGAGAAAAAAGTCCAGGATCCTTTAAGAAAGGCGTATACGGCAATCGCGCAGGCCCGATTCCAATTGAAGGACGCGAATTATTATCCCGACGCAACCTTTACTTTGCGTCTCTCATACGGAAAAATCGCGGGATATATTGAAGATAATGGAAAAACGATTCCGCCCTGGACCTTTATGTCGGGAGCATTTCAGCACGCGGAAAAGCATGATTTTATTCCTCCCTATGATCTTGCGGAATCATGGATCAAAAATAAAAAGGATCTTGATCTGAGTACTCCCTTGAACATTATTTCCACAAACGATATTATCGGAGGAAATTCGGGAAGTCCGCTCATCAATACCAAAGGAGAAATCGTCGGATTGATCTTCGACGGTAATATTCAGTCGCTTGTTGCCAATTTCATTTACACGGATAAACAGGCCCGGGCATTATCGGTGCATTCGTCCGCGATTCAGGAAGGTCTTCAAAAGATCTATCGAACGGACCGAATTCTTAACGAACTGGGAAAATAAAAAACATCATTGTTCAGCAGGGATCAGCGATCATGAAGGATCATACAGACGATCAAAGCGAATTCAATCCTGAAGAGCAGATCTCCAAAGAGACCAATCAGGATTCGAAGAACAATTCGGATCTCGATCGACCGGAGGAAGTTGTTTCCCAAGATGGAGAACGCGCTTTTTTTTCCGGAAAAACGATTCATTTCTTTCCCGTCGTCGGTGCAGAACAAGCCGCGTCCTTTGATCCGGAAGGGGAGGATCAGGAAGAAGATCCTTTTTCGGAAGATCAAGAAGATCAGGAATTTTTTCAGGAAGAAGCCGAGGATCCGGAAAGGGACGAAGAAGATTCCCCATCCGATTCCGAAGAGGAGATTGATGCCGAATCCCGTGAACCCCAGGGATCGTTTGCCGATTTTTTCTCCGATCCGACAGAAGACGCCCAATCATTGGCCCGTGTTTTTGAAGCAGGTCTTCACTCCGTTTTTCAGACGGAAGAACCCACGAAAGATCAGGAAAGCGATTCTGAAGAAGGATCGGAAAACGATCTTTCAGACGATGAGCGCTATCAAAAGGAAGCAGAGGAAGTTCAACAGGAAAATCTGGACGAGATCATACGGCAAAACGATGAAGATTCCCTGTTCATCCTGGGTGAAAAATATGATCGCGCCGATTCCATTGATGCTTCCGGATCGATGGAGATCAATCCCCGTAATCTTTTGGAAGCGATGCTTTTTGTCGGAGATCGGAACAATGTTCCTTTGGATCTGAAAAAGGCAACTGCTCTTATGAGAAATGTATCGATCGAAGAAGCGCGCAAGGCGATTGAGGATCTGAATCTTAGATATGAAAAAAATGGAGCTCCTTACCGGATCCTTGAAGAAGATCAGGGATTCCGAATGGTTCTTTGCGAAGAATATGAACCGATCCGGGACCGGTTTTTTGGTAAGATCCGGGAATTTCGTCTTTCACAAAAAGCGATTGATCTGCTTGCGTTGATCGCCTATCGCCAGCCGATCTCCGCGGCGGAGATCACCAGCTTCAAACCGGACTGCCGTTCGATTCTCAATCTGCTGCTTAAACGGGACTTGATCGAACAGGAAAGGAAAATCGTCGACAAGAAACAGATCGTTTATTTCAGAACAACTCCCCGTTTCTTAAAGGTCTTTCAGATCGAATCTCTGGACGATCTTCCGGTTGTGGAAGAAATCGATTACCGTTAAGCGATCCGGAATTTTTTCTTGACTTTTGCGCTCATGCCGGGCGCTTCCTCCAATTCCAAGGCAAATTCATAAATCGCATGCCGTTTGGAAATGGAGCCCGATTCGCAAAGGATCTGCATGAAGATCTCCAGCAGGAAATCGGCCAGCTCCTCGGTCGATACATTTTCCCGATCGATGAACAGGATGTCCTCTGTCGGAAAACTCCATTTTTTTTCCTGAGTATTTCGAATCAGGATCTCGGTATTTTTTCCCTTTGCATGATAAATAAAAACAGGACTCTTTTTCGCAAGGATCAGTTTATGATTCACTTGGGGAAGGATCTGCTGGAAGAAATCAATGATCGAACAAAAATCGAGAACCGTTCGATCCTGTCCAAGAGGACCGTCAATCGTAAACCGGATCTTGAAATCATGTCCGTGTAAGGGTTCGACGGTCCAGCCGTCGTTCCCGTAAAAAGCAACGCAATGAAGCGCGGAAAAAGCAAGGACAGGAAGATCAAAGGACAGAACCGCTTTTTTTTCAACAGTATTCTTCATATTCTGTGCGAACTCTCTAAATAATTTCGAAATGATAAGGACAGGGAATTCGGAAGCTTTCCTTCCGCAAAAGTTCTCTTGCGGAAGAAAAGTCGAAAGAGTATACAGGATCAGCCCTGAACTCCCAAACAGACCGTTTTATTCATTACATAAGAAAGCCGATCGATTTTTTCGATTGCCTTTTTCAAATTTCCTTCTGTTGCCGCATGGGTCATTAATATCATATTAACCATGGGATTTGTTTTATCGATCCCTTCTCTTTGAATAATCGAAGCGATTGAGATCCCCTGGGAGGCAAGAATACCGGAAATTTCGGACATTACACCGGTTTTATCTTCAACACCGACCCGTAAATAAGCTTTTCTTAATACATCATTCGACGGTTTGACGAGGATTCCCGCCCGATCTTTTCCCCAAAGATTCAATGTTGAGAAGGTAATTGCGGCGCGTCCCAGCACGGTATCGATCACATCGCTGCAAACAGCCGACGCGGTGGGACGCTGTCCGGCCCCAAGTCCCTGATAAAAGACGGGTCCAACAAAGTCCCCGACAACCTGAATCGCGTTAAAAGCATCTTTTACCTGCGCCAATGGCGAAGAGAAGGGAACAAGCGTGGGAGCAACCTTCAGTTCCAGGCCCTCTTCCGTTCGGCGTGCGTCGGCGATCAGGCGGATCCGACAGGAAAGCGCCTCCGCGTATTGAATATCAATTGCGGAAACGGAATCAATTCCTTTACAGGAGATCTCTTTCCAATTGACCGATGCACCAAAAGCAAGTTGGGCAAGAATGGTCAATTTCTGAACTGTATCGATTCCTTCAACGTCCATCGCCGGATTGGCTTCCGCATATCCCAGCCGTTGAGCTTCCCGCACTGCGTCCTGATAATCCGTTCCTTTTCCTTCCATTTGCGAAAGGATGAAATTACAGGTTCCATTTAAAATGGCCTGAATGGATTCGATTCGATTCGCCTGAAGCGATGTTCCGATGGAAGCGAGAATGGGGATTCCTCCGCCAACAGCCGCTTCATAAGCAATCGTCTTCTTTTGCAAACGGGCCTCTTCAAATAGTTCGGGTCCATGATTCGCAAGAAGGGCCTTGTTGGCGGTTACCACGTTCTTTCCCGCCCGAAGTGCCTTCAGAACGAACGTTCGCGCCGGCTCCAAGCCGCCGATCAGCTCAATTACGATGTCTATTTCTTTATTGTCGAGAATATCGGAAAGATTATCAGTTAAAATTCCTTCCGGAAGATCCACTCCGCGATCGGTTGCAAGATCTTTATCGCAAATTTTTACCAGCTTTATTGTATGTCCAACAGCGGTCTGAACTTCCTTCTCTTTTCCCAACAGAAGTTTGGCAACTCCCGCGCCGATCGTTCCAAACCCAATAAGTCCAACTTTGAAAATACTCATCTTATCCGATTTCCTTACTTTGAAATTTAATAATTCAGAAAAATAATTATTCCTATTATATTCAGGGCCGGAAAAAATACACCCCCTGAAAGATCTTTTTTTTTCGATTATAATTAAAGAATGATCGGATTTTAACAATTTAAGGACGGATTATTCCATGCAAGACATAAAAACGGCTCGTTTTATCTATACTTCCTGTCAACTCGGAGCGGAAAACGCTTTAAAAGGGGAAATGGCCCGAAAGCGGCCGGATTACCATATTTCCTTTTCCCGACCGGGCTTTTTAACATGGAAAATCGCGGACGAGGCGAAAATTGACAATCCTCGACTCGTTTTTGCAAGGACGTTCATTCACTCACTTGGAAAGATCTCAAACAAGAACTTCCCATTGGATCGGAAAGGAAAAATTCGGGAAACCTGGAATATTTTCACAAAATTCCTGCTTGAATCAAAATTGTGTTCAGAAAATGAGCCCTTTCAGACGTTCCGACTCCATGTTTGGAGCCCGGATTCTCCGAAAACCGGATCTCATGGGGTCGAGCCGGGGCCGAAAACAGAAGATCTCGACCTGCATAATCAATTATGGAGAGATCTTCCCGTTCCCCTTCGCCGATTTGCCGGATATCAATCGGATCTTCCGGAGTCCGCCGGCAAGGAGCAGGAGATCTGCCTGGACTGTGTTCGGCTTTCTGATGAAGAATGGTGGCTTGGCTGGCATCGCGTGGAAGATCTCCATTCCGCATACGCAGGCGGTCTGCTCCCGCTCGCTCTTCCGGAAGATGCCTCTTCGCGTGCTTGGCTTAAATTTGAAGAAGGACTTCGATGGTCGAATTTTCCGATCGGAATCGGATCCCGTTGTGTTGATATCGGCGCGGCGCCGGGAGGCGGATCCCAGGTATTGCTTTCCCGCGGAGCCGAAGTTCTGGGCGTTGATCCGGCGGAAATGGATCCGCAGATCCTTGCCAATCCGAACTTTACTCATCTCAGGGGAAAAATTCATCAGTTAAAAAGAAATCTCTTTCGCAAATCGCGATGGTTCATCGCGGATATGAACGTTGCTCCTTCTTATACATTGGATGTCTTTGAAGAGATTGTAATGCGGGAAGATATCGCCGCGCGCGGTCTGCTTTTCACACTGAAATTTTTTAACTGGAAACTCGCGAATGAACTTCCCGACTTTATCCGCCGGATCAAGAGTTGGGGATTCAATCACGTTCAGGCGCGCCAACTTCAATTTAACCGCCAGGAAATCATGATTGCCGCCATAAAAAAACCTTTCAGGAGGTAATGATTTCTTTTTATATCAAATAGACAAGATACAAAAAATACGGTTAAAGCGAAATTTATGCAATTTGCGCTTAATACACAAAATGTTTTGTTTAGATATTCCACTTTTTCTCTGTTTCCTTTCAAGAGTTCCCCTATAAAAAGTCGATTGTAATCTTATCGATTTCATTTCCAGTAATGTCGAACATTTTACAATCGAGAGTGTGTAATAATGATCTTGCGTTGTTTTTCAGGTTTCGTGTTTTGTTCTATCCTGCTTTCTGCCGCCGTTAGCCTGTCTGGAGCCGAAAAAGCAGAAAAGCAAGCAGAGAAAAGTACAAGTAATCTTCAGATTCCCTTGCAAAAGGTTTCTTTGGAAAAGCCGGAGCTTCCCGTTTTCAGAAAACCTGATGCCGTGAAAACCAACATTGCTCCTTCACAAAAACCGAGCGAGCAAAAGGTTTCCAAAAAAGCACCTGCAGAACCGAACAGTATTCCCCAGGAAAACGGTGAGATCTATCATTCCAAAAATTCGAATGCGCCCGATGCCAAAGTCAAGTCCGATCTGGATGATGATAGTGTTGAAGGAGAAGGAATTGCCCTTTCCAAAGAAGCGGTTGATATTCCGGAAGTAAAAGTCCCCAACGCGGGTGATCCGAAAAAAGATCTCTTGGAGGAATTCACTCCTCAAGCCGCACTGCTGGAAATGTGCACTGATATGATCAACGGGATGAATACCCGTCGGGTCTCTTCCCTTTATGAGCAATGGAGACGATACAACCGGTCGATTTTGAATCAATCGGCGGGAAATATCACCGGAAACGAATTGAATGGACGCTGCCGCCTTAATTGGTATAAAGAATTATACAGCAATCCGATTCCGTCCGTTCTGGAAGTGGAGTCCTATTCCCGTTTTACATTCCAGAATTTCTGCGGATCGACGGCCCACGTTCTCAAAGCTGTTCAGGATATTCGGGCAAAAATGGATATGGCCCCATCACAAAAAGAAATCGTAATTCCCGCCGTTCATTCTCCTCAAGAAGCGGTTGCGTATATTGCAAAGGCCCTGGAAGAAACACTGGAATACTATAAAAAAGCGATTGAACCGTTAAGTGAAGCGGAAATAAATACCCTTGCCGTTGAAAATAATATCATTTTCTGCTCTCAATTTATTCATGGACATACGCTTTCCAATACGGGAAGAGCGAAATATCTGGTTGATCTCATGAACAAGATGAATCGAAGCTGCATATACGACGGAGTAGAAACCCTGATGCCGATTCTCGACGCTTCGGTCCTTGAACAACTCGCGAAAATTCGGCCGGGAATGTTCGAAACCATTGAGATCAACGGAGAAAAAGTTCAGAAAGTCTCCACCGCCGCCGGGGATATCCTGATTGGCGGACGCGAAAATAATCGCTGGGAACCTGATACTATTCCGAACCTCGCCTGTATTATTGATCTTGGCGGGGATGATATTTATGTTGAAGGGGTCTGCAATCCTTCCCGGCCTGTACTGGCGATGATCGATCTCGGAACTGGAAACGATCAATATACTGGAACGAAGCCGGGCATTCAGGGCGGATCCAACCTCGGGATCTCCCTCTTGTACAACGAAGGCGGAAGAAACACCTATCAGGCCCGATATAATTCCCAGGGAGCAACTATGGGAGGAGCCGGGATTCTGATCGGCGGATCCGGCAACGATACCTATAATTGCTTTGTCCGAGGACAGGGATCCGCTCTTTGCGGGCTGGGGCTTTTACTCGAACGAAGCGGGAATGATGATTATCGATCCGCTCTTCTCGCCCAGGGCCTTGGAAATCCGGGCGGATACGGGATCCTCGTCGATATCGCCGGAGATGATCATTACTATGTCGGCGGATATTATCCCGACTCTTATGAAGAACATCCCGGATATGATGGCTGGGGACAGGGACTTGGCGCCGGGATACGAAGAGTTGCATGCGGCGGAATCGGCATTCTGCTCGATGGATCCGGCGATGATACTTACGAATACGATTATTTCGCTCATGGCGGCGGATACTGGATGGGGGTCGGAATTGCCAGGGACTTCTCCGGAAACGATAAACGCCTTGGAGCAACGCTGTCCGCCTATTCCGGGGGACGGCGATCGGAAGCCCGCTGGCAGCGCTTCAGTAATGGATTCGGGTGCCATTATGCCGTCGGATATCTCTTCGACGACGCCGGAAACGATTCCTATAATGGAACAATTATGGGACTTGGAATGGGATGGGATCTTGGTGCTGGGTTCCTCGTAGACTTCGACGGCGATGATTCCTATGAAGCAACGGGCGGATTGACCCAGGGGGTTGGCGCGGAAGGAAGCATCGGTGCTCTCCTTGATTATCGCGGAAATGATACCTATTACGGACGGGCTCAGGGAATCGCAAGCGGTCGGTTGACCTATCATCAGGCGTATAATTGCGGAAGTAATTTCAGCTTTGTGATCGATCACGGCGGGAAAGACACTTACGGATCCGGAGCTCAGAACAATTCTCTTTCCCAACGGGGAACTGCGGCGGGCTTCATAATCGACCGCCCGACAAAGCAGGAACTTGCGGAAGAGGAAGCTGCCCGCTTGGCCGCTGAAAAGGAAAATCCTGATCAGATCCAAAAAATCGAAGCCGCGCGGCCTGTTGAGAGCAATGTTTACAACGTTTCCTCCGGAGTGAACGAAGCAAGTGCCTTCAAACGTCCCAATTCCGCTCCTCAGCAAAATCAGCGAGGCTGGGGGGCTTTTAACAGACGCGGTTTCTGATTATAATACCCTTTTAACATCGAATTTTTGAAGAAGCGCCTTTTCTGATTCGTTCGTTTACCGAGCAGAATCAAGGAAGGCGCTTTCCGCTGTCTGTTCGGCAGCGATTTTTTGATATTGTATCGTGAAAACCGGGAAGACCGTACTCTTCTGCGGTATTTTTCGAAAGGAATCCGTTCGGATGAAATTAACGGGGGTAAGTGCTTATGAAAATTTTAATTATGGGAACAGGGGGATTTATCCTCCCTTCTCTCGATGCACTGCTTCATTCCGATCATGATATTTGCGCATTGATCACAATGCCCCTGCGCGTTGATGAACACAGTAAACGGGTATCGATTCCCCCGGTTCATCTTGCCGCCCGGCGATATGGAATCCTCCCTTATGTCCCGGAAGATGTGAACTCGGAAGAAGGTCTGGAAATACTGGACTTTTTCCGTCCGGATCTGATCTTTATTTGCGATTACGGCAAAATCCTTTCAAGTGAACTCGTTCAGTTTGCAAAGTACGGGGGAATCAATCTTCATGGATCGATTTTACCCAAGTACCGCGGGGCGGCTCCCATCAATCGCGCATTACTCGCGGGAGAAGAGGTTCTCGGTGTTTCTGTAATACAACTTGATCCCAAAGTGGATGCCGGGCCAATTCTCGGAGCCGATTCCTGGAATCCTTCCGTGCAGGATACCGCGGTTGAAATCGAGCAGCATCTGAGCGAGTTGGGGGTTCCCCTTGTGCTTAAGGCGATTGACGATATCGAAAAAAACAATATCGTCCCTCTCGAACAGGATCCGGCGCTTGTGTGCGGAGCTCCCCGACTCAAAAAAGCCGATGGCTGGATCGATTGGACAAAGCCGTCCAGATACATTATCAATCAATACCGGGCCCTTCAGCCTTGGCCCAAAGTTTTTTCGGACTGGATCCCCGCATCCGGCAAGCCGCCCAAAAGATTGATCCTTGGTCCCTTCGCGGAATCCGATATCGATTTACCTGCTCATTTAAGCAATTTGCCGCCCGGATCCGTTCTCAGCACAAGCGATGGACAGATTATCGTTCAAACCGGCGACTATCCGGTTGAAATTTTAATGGTTCAATCCTCGGGGAAAAACAGAATTACCGCAGGTGCATTTTTAAGGGGAAATCCCCTTCGGGTCGGCGACCGATTCGGACGGGTTGAATCCCGTCCTTAATCGCTTATTTACTTCGAAAAATCGACAGGTAATCAAATGATCTTTTGGGCTCAGCACTTCTGTTGTCCCACGCCTTGAAGTGATCGATATATTCCTGTTTATAATTCGGGAAGTGTTCTTTCAGAATCTCGGTCAACGGAGTCCCTTTTTGCAATTCCGCCGCTTGGTCCGGGCTGATTCCCCGTTGTTTTTCCGGACGAAGTTCCATGAGATAGCCCGCCAGCAGCCGCTGGGTCTCTTCGGAATGATGGATCATGAAATGAATCCAGCCCCAGGATTCGCGGTATTCCCTGATCCCCATCTGATTGATCCACTGGAGTTTTTCAAGACGGGCAAGGGAAGGAACCTTCATAAACCAGGAATTCACCCCCTTTTTGACCTGTCCGAGAAAAGGATTTTCATACCCTCTTTTTCCCCGGGGCGTTTCAAAATACTTGGCCAATCCCTCGTCCAGCCAAATGGGAACATTGCGCAAAGACGCGTTAAGGATCGCATGGGTCATCTCATGCCGGACATTAAGATACATCTGTTCGTCCTTGATCACCATAAGAACACCCGGCCCATTATCTTTAATATAAAGGGCGGGCCGATCCCGCGGAGCTTCCGGATATTTCTTCTTCAGAAAATCATTGTATGATTTCCAACTGGAAAAAAGACAAAGGATCACGGTTTCTTCCGGTAATGGAACGTTCAGATAAGCATCAAGATCTTCCTGCAATTCGATTAAATCCTTCTGAAGACGCTGATCGTCTTCAAGAAGAAAATCGGACTCGCAAAGAACACATCCGCACGCTTGAGTATACGGAAGAAGATCCGAAAACAAAGGTTTGCCTGCTCTTGCATATTCCTCTCCGGAAAGCGATCCGGAGAGCGGTCCGGAAAGACCCGCACAAAAAATCAGACAGAGGAAAGCAAGCCTCCGAAAAAATCGTATTCGTTCAGTGCCAAAAAGAGCGTTCATGAATCTCGTCCGTTTTCTGTTAATGTTTATTGATTTTCTTTAATAGCCAAAAACCGACAAATCCCAAAACGATGTTTCCGAACCAAACGAATTGCGGAGAAAATGTTCCATTTTTTGCTCCCCATACACCGAACATCATGAGAGGGTAATAAATAACCAGCACGCCAAAAAAGCAAATGAAAAAACTCAAAAGAAAGTCGGGCCGGTTCAGCCAAACGGCCAACGGAATTCCCACCCATACGAAAAAGAAACAGGTAAAGCCGGAAGACCAGCATCGCGGACTTGCAAGAAGCGCCCGATTCTTCCGGTAATCCAGTCCTTCTTCCGCTCCTTTCCGATAGGCCCAATTTCCGTCTCCGAAAGAATTGATGCTTCCGGTCATCAAGGCAAAGGTTGCTTTCGCCGCCAATTCCCGCCGAAGATGGGAACGTTCCGATTCGATCCGGTTCAGGGTCTCCTTGACCTTGCCCAAAGAAGGATTCGAGGATGTATTGCCCGACGCCAGCTGCGGCAATTTAATTGTATGCGAAAAGTCCCTCGGGAGAATCGCCCCTCCTCCGGTCCCTTCAAATACGGTTGCCTGCATATCAATACGGATCTGGGGGATCTCCTGCTCAATATCGATCGTTAATCGCGCTGATTGCGCATTCCCCTGAAAAAGTCCTTTCCGATTTGTCAATACCGGATCCAAAAGGAGCTTGTCCTCCCGTACTCCGGATACTTCCAGGGTAAATTCTCCGTCGGGCGAAGTAAACTTCTTCTTCACTTTCAACGTATTCAGAATCGTTCCTTCCAATCCTTCCAGGACAACTTTCGCCAAATGAGGACGTCCCCAGGAAAAAGTAAGATCATTGCACCAAATGCAAAGCAGACTCATCAGAAGGGCAAAGATCCAAATCGGAACCATAGTTCTCCAGACCGGAATCCCCATCGCCTTTAATGCGATAATTTCGTTGTTGCTCGTCATCTTCGCAAAGAAAAAACAGGCCCCAAGGAGTAAGGTAACCGGAATCGTAATTCGAAGAATCTCCGGAAGCGCATAAGGAATGATTTTACAGGCGATCAAAAAGGGAAGATTCTGCATTACAACAGCTTCACTCAATGTAAAGCAGGCAAACCCGAATGTTAATACGAGCATCCCAAGAATAAAGATCAAAAAAACGTTAAAAAAAACGTATCGCGTTAATATCGTCATCTTCGCTTTTAAACCTCGATAATCCGGTGGAAAAAATGAAAAACAGCAGAGTTTCCTCTTTTTTGAGGATCTTGTCAAGAGATCTTTTGGGGAAATTCCCCGATCAGAATGAAAATTCTCGTCCAAGGAAGACCTTTTTCCGCCGATTTTAATGAATATTCGGTCTTCAAATTCGATTTTCTTTTAATAAAAGGAGTTTATTCTCTTGATTTTTTCTTTTTTTTAGAATAAAATATATTGAAAGAGTGCTCTTTAGGACAGACGGAAATTTTCCCTTCATTTCAAGTTTGGTAAAAATCGACGTCTCTTCCCGAACAGGAAATGATCCTGTTTTCATTATATTTTATTTTTATCGCAGTATCTGAAATGCCAGTGAATCAATGGACCTTAAAATATCATATTCTGATGATTTTATTCATTACTTTATCTTTTTTATTTTATCCATGTTATCTATATTCAAAAGAAGAACCTTCCGAGAATTCCAAAACGGATCTTTTACTTCAGGAAAAAGAACTTTTTAATGAATGGACCAAAAAACTTGGCCGGATCAGCGAAAAGTGCGATGAATTGGGAATGAAGCTCGAAGGGCAAATATGCCGGCGTTATCAGCTCCCTTCTCTCGAATATGGTTTTGTTTTTTCTCATATTCCCGCAAAAAAATGGATTCGGGAACTCCCCTCCGATGCTTCCGACAATCAAATTCATTGGCTTAATGCTTTTCATCGCCTTCGAAAAAAATACGGCGATTCCTTTTATCAGTTGGCGGAACAGGCTTTGAAAGAAAAAAAAGGATACGATGCTTTTCGCCTCTATTATCTTGCTCTTTCCATAGATTCCGATCATGAAAGTTCCCGAAAACGGTGCGGATACACCATTCTGAACGATCGATGGTGTTCCCCATTTGAAAAAAAACAGATTGAAAAGGGATTGATCGACCATCCCAAATTCGGATGGATCTCGGCGGATAATGCGGCCCGATATGAGAATGGGGAACGATTTTTCCTGGGAAAATGGATCTCCGCCGACGAAGAAACACGGCTGCGCAGAAAACAAAAAATCGGATGGAAAATTGAAACGGAACATTATTCCATGAGTACGACCCATTCTCTCGAAGAAGGGGTTCGAATTATTCGCAAGCTGGAAAATTTTTATCAGGCCTGGACCCGGCTCTTTTATCGCTTTATGGCCCGGGAAAACCAATGGACCGCCTCCCTCCTTTCCGGAAGAAGACTTGATATAAAAAAGCATAAAATCATTCTCTATCCTTCCCGGCAGGAATATCTTCAGGAGATGAAGATATTGGATCCTTCCGGGCATATTGAAAGCAGCCATGGGGGATATTTTCCCGATATCAACTGCATTTGCGTCTATGTTCCCGGCGAATCGGAAGCCGGAGATCTGGAGATCATGCTTATTCATGAAGCGACCCATCAGCTTTTTCAGGAATGCCGGTTCGAGCAGGAATCCGTCCGGAGGTCCAAATCGGGAAGCGGCCCGATCTTGCAGAATTTCTGGCTTCTCGAAGGAATCAGCACCTATATGGAAACCTTTGTCGATGATGGGATCTATTACCATGTGGGAGGCCTCCGATCCCTTCGCTTTGAACGGGCAAAAGAACGCTGTGCGGAACCGGATGGATATCTTCCGCTCGAAGAATACTCCAAATTGTCCATGATCGGTTTTCAAACCTGGAAAAACGTCTCCATGCTCTATACACAGGCGGCCGGACTCACTCTTTTCCTCCTCCATAAAAATGAAGGAGAATACAGAAACGCTTTTATCAGCACGCTTTACGCCGTCTATGAACGAATGGACTCGCCCCGGACACTGGAGATCCTTTGCAAAAAGAGCTTTGCCGATCTCGATGAAGAATACAAACGCTTTATGATGGATCTTCCGTTTTCGCGGCGGGATCTTCCTTGAATTGTCCGCGTTTTTTCATACGGGCATCGAACATGGTTCGGATCCGCTGCTCCACCATTTGATGAACTTCCTGTTCCGAAAGGGATCCGTACTCCTCAAATCGAATGGGAGTTCCGTATTCAATGCAGATCGGTCTTTTGAAAAAGTTCGGAAATTTTTGTCCTCTTGGAAAAACGTCGAAAGCGCCAACCACGGCGACAGGAACGATCGTTGCCTTGCTTCGAAAGGCGAGAGTAATATATCCTTCCAGGAAAGGTTCGATCTTTCCGTCGGGACATCGCGATCCTTCCGGAAAAATCAAAACGGCCTCTTCATTTTTCAGGCGGCGAAGTGTTTCCTTAATCCCGGCAAAGCCGATCCCCTCCTGATCCAGGGGAATCGCGTCCACGGAATGGATCATCCATCCGAACGGCTTGAATTTGAACAGCGTCTTTCGGGCAAGATAGTTCATGCGGCGCCAAACACCGATTCCAACGGCAACCGGATCCAGAAAACTCTGATGATTCGCAACCAGAAGCGTTGCTCCCTTCCAGGGAACATTCCTTCTTCCATAATGCCAAACCCGAAAACAGATCTGCATCATTACCCATAAAGATGTTCGAAAAATCTCATACCAAATCCAATGAATCCAGGAGACGTGTCTTTGCTTTCTGTTTTTGGATTGCTCACTGCCCATTACAAATCCTTCCGTAATGTCAAATTTTCCATGATCTTCAAATCGCCAAGCGAGTTCAGTATTTGAGTCGCATCGGGAAAAGAAAGATGTTTATTATGATCCGCCAAAATAATAAAGCAGGCGGCGCCTGCCCGTATTGCCGATCGGCATCCGGCAACACTGTCTTCCAATACAAGAAGCCGATTCGGAGGAAGATCAAAGCGATTCGCCGCTTTAAGATAGATCTCCGGATCCGGCTTTCCCCGCACAATATCTTCTGATGTGATCGTGAAAGCAAACCGGGAAAGCAAACGATCTTTTTCCAAAATCGCTTCCATGATCTTTCGGGAACTGCTTGTGCAGATCGCTTTCGGAATCCGGGCCGCCTCCAGCCGGTCAAGAAGCTCGAACAGGCCGGGCATCGCCGAATATCCTTCTTTTAAAAGAGCAATAAAGATCTCCTCCGATTCCGCCTTCAGATCCCGCCAATCGTCGGAAAGTCCGTAATATTCGATCATTCTTTGAAAACAGTATTGAGGAGGACGCCCCATAATGTCGTTGCAAAGCTCCTCTGTATAAGAGCATCCCCGGCGTCCCAAAAGAACATCCGCCGCCTTCCAATACACATCCTCCGTATTAAACATGAGTCCGTCCATATCAAAAGCAACGGCATTAAATAATCTGTTTTCGATATTCATCGCGAAATACTCTCCGTTCTCCGCTTCCGCTTTCACTTATGATCTTGCAGACATTCCCGGCTCTTCTCACCGGAATTTATTTTTTCCATTGCGTTCAAATAAAGATCGGAATAGCGCTGGATCATTTTTTCCAGACTGAACTCTTCCGCGATCCGGCGGGCCCCCGCTTCTCCCCAGGCGAGCCGTCTTTTTTCCTGTTCCGGAAGAAAGAGTTCCAGGGTTTCGTGCATAAAAGCCGTTCGGCGGCGGCTGATATCCCCGTCAAATTCCGGAATAAGAAGTCCGGTTTGCCCATGAACGACAAGTTCCCGATTTCCGGGAATATCCGACGCAAGAACCGGAATTCCCGCCGACATCGCTTCCAGAATCGAATTCGACTGTCCTTCATAGGCACTTGTGCACCAAAGAAGATCCAAATGCGAAAGAAAAAAGGGAATATCTTTCCGATGTCCGAGAAAGTGGACCCGATCGCGCAAAAGAAGTTCATCCCGATACCGCAGAAGCGATTCCCGCTCCGGACCGTCGCCGATAATCAAAAAATGAAAGTCGATGTTGGCAAATTTCAACTGATCACAGGACCAGATCGCTTCTTTTACCCGTTTTTGCGGCCAAAGACGTGCGATCATTCCAATAAAGAAAGGGAACGGCTTCCCTTCCTGCGCTTCGATTCCAAGCCGATCCATAAAGTCCCGTTTGGATTCCCGCGTTCTTTCAAAAGGAAGAACCGCGTTCGGGATCACGGAAAACTTTTCCGGAGGCAATCCCTTTTCCGCATAAAAGTCCCGAATTCCTTCACTGTTCACCGCGATAATATCCGTCTTTTTCGCAAGATACCGATCGATCATGAAGTGAAGGCGGGTTTTCCAGGGGTCCACGCACCGCTCTCCGCAAATGATTACAGGAACCCCGCACGCAATGGCCGCCTTGCGTCCGTAAGCGTTTGCAGCAAACAACCATGTGTGAACAATATCCGGACGAAATGTCCGGATCAGGCGCTTGAGTCGAAAATACGCAAACGGATCCAATTTTCCTTTTTTGCCAATTACCGTAAAAGAAATGCGATGATTCCGCAGAACCTCTTCCAAAGGTCCTGTCCGCGTAAGTACGGCAACATGAACATCAAAGCGAACCCGATCCAGTCCGGACGCAAGCAGGACAAGCTGCTTTTCCGCACCGCTCCGGTCCAGAGTCGGAATGATCAGCAAAAGCTTGACAGGACGATCCCGCGCCGGCATTGGCTTTCCGTTTTCGATGTTCGACATTGCTTCCTCACGCAGAGCAAAATTTTCCCGCACTCAACAAGGTTTTTTCAGACACGAAGTTCCGCATCGTTTGCAAAAGATCCTTCATATTTGCTGCGAACCGGATCAACCTGTTCCGCGATAAAGTCATCAACCTGTTCCGGAGCGCGTCCGATAAACCGTTCCGGCTTCAGTTCCGCGTCAATATCGACAGCGGCAAACGCCTCATCCTTCTTCAGACGATCGAGAAGATCATTGGCTCCCCCCTCCTGCTTTACAACAGCCGCGGCGGCAACACTGTGTTGACGAATATGTTCATGAAGTTCCTGTCGGTCCCCGCCCTTTTCCACTGCGGCCATCAGAATATTTTCCGTCGCCATAAAAGGCAATTCAGACAGCAGATTCTTTTCGATCACTTTCGGATAAACGACCATGTTTTCCACGATATTCTGATAAATGATCAACAGGGCATCCACTGCAAGAAAAGATTGCGGAAGGACCAGGCGCCGATTCGCACTGTCGTCCAGCGTTCTTTCCATCCACTGAACGGCAAGCGTATTCGCGGGGCTCGACTGCAAACTGATCACAAAGCGCGCAAGCGAACAGATCCGTTCACTTCGCATCGGATTCCGTTTATACGCCATCGCGGACGATCCGATCTGATTCTTTTCGAACGGCTCCTCCATCTCCTTCCGATGGGCAAGGATCCGAAGATCCGTTGCAAATTTGTGCGCACTCTGCGAAATTCCGGAAAGGACATCAACGATCTGGGAATCCAGCTTCCGGGGATAGGTCTGTCCGGTTACCGCGAAAGGAGCGCGGAATCCGATCTTCTCGCAAAAGCGCTTTTCCAGCAGACGAACCTTTTCATGATCGCCGTTGAACAATTTTAAAAAGCTCGCCTGCGTTCCCGTTGTCCCTTTATTTCCAAGCGTCTTGATCGTATCGAGCCGATGCTCCAGATCATCCAGATCCATCAGCAAATCATAGGCCCAAAGACAGGCGCGCTTGCCCACTGTCGTCGGCTGCGCCGGCTGAAGATGAGTAAATCCAAGGCAAGGAAGCGATCGGTATTTCGACGCAAATGAGGCAAGCCGATCGACAACCGTAATGATCCTTTTACGGATCAGCTGAAGCGCTTCTTTATAAAGAATCGCATCGGTATTGTCGGTTACAAAACAACTGGTCGCCCCCAAATGAATGATCCCGCGGGCATTCGGACAAAGATCTCCGTATGTATGAACATGCGCCATTACATCATGCCGAAGGGATTTCTCGTATTCCGCCGCTTTTTCAAAATCAATATCGTCCACATGCTTCTTCAACTCATCGATCTGATCCTGCGTAATCGGAAGACCAAGCTCCGATTCGATCTCGGCCAGCGCGACCCAAAGACGCCGCCAGGTACTGAACTTTTTTTGTGCGCCGAAAAGCATTCCCATCTCTCGCGATGCGTATCGGGAAATCAGGGGATTTTCATAAATCAAATTCTTGTCGTCCATCGATCCGATTCCAATCATTCTTGTTCTGAACTCAAACCATAAATAACCGATTTTAAAACCACGGTTTTCACGGATTTTCACGGATATTTTTTTGGGAAAAACACGTTTTCATCAAAAATATCAGCACCGATTCTTATATTGAATTCATCCGTGGTTTCAAACAAAAATCTGTTTACGGTTTGAATTTTGAAGTTGTTCAGGCTCTTTAAAAATAAACGGCTGGTCGCACGATCAGCCGTTTATGGATTCAGTCTGCGCGATCTTTCCCTCGCATTGATCAGCGGGGATTGAGTTCCTTGTACTTCAACCAAATATTAACATCCGGTTCATACAGCTTTGCTTCTTCGGCGGTCGGAGGATTGAGCGGTCGAACAACGCGGAATCCAACGTAAGGAGCATCGGTCATCCACCAAATACTCTGCGGGAACATCGGGTCCTGCTGCTTCCATTCCCTATCGGATACAATTCTCGACGCGCTTCGGCAATCTTTCGGTTCATGAGCGCAAGATCCGCCGCGGGCAATTTCATCAAACATTCCGTAAACGGAAAGCGCTTTTTTCGGAACGACAAACGGGGTCTTCACTTTGCCGTCTTTCATATTTTTATAGCTTCTCTTATTGTACTGGTCCATTACCCATTCGCATACATTGCCGTGCATGTCGTAGAATCCCCAGGCATTCGGTTTCTTCTGCATGATCTTGTTGTATCCATCCGGACTGTTGCCAAGGAACCATCCGTATTCTTCCAGCTTTTTCGCATCATCGCCAAAGCCGTAAGCCGTTTTCGATCCGGCGCGGCAGGCATATTCCCATTCCGCTTCCGTCGGAAGACGATAATAGCGTCCGGTGATCGCGGTAAGCCATTTGCAGTACATCTGGGCGCAATACCGGGTCAATCCGCTCGCGGGATAATCGGTCTTTCCGCTCAGATTATAGCTGATCGTTCCAATACTGTAGGGAGGGGTCGGCGCGGCAAGAGCATCGGCCCGTTTGTCTCTCTCTGTGTCTGCGGCAATTTTTCCCTCTTTACGGGCATTCGCAAGATAAAGAAGACCAAAAAGCTGGAATTCCTGCCAGGTAACCTCATGCTCCTCCATCCAGAAAGGCGCGATATCCACTTCAACTTGAGGAGATTCATCCTCCTGATGATCCGCTTCACTTTCAGGACTCCCCAAAAGGAATTTTCCTCCCTTGACCGGCAGCATCTTAAACGATACCGATTCTTTCGGAAGATGGCTTTGAAGTTTCTCAACATAGGGCTTCATATCCGCTTCAGTTTTCGCTTCCGCATCCGGATTGGCCGCCGCGTCTTTCAGCCAAGTTGTTCCGTTTTCATTCGCCGGATTCTTCGTAAAGTCCTGTGCAAGCGCCGCTGAAGCCGCTCCAAACAGGAAGACCAGGGCGAGCGCTAAAATATCTCTTCTCATCTTTCCTCCTCAATAATTGTCTGTTCCATTACCATCGTGTTCACAAATTCCCAAATTAATCGTGTTCCGCTTCTGTTTATTCTTCGTTGGATACCAATTTTCATGGATCCCTTGCAGAAAACCGAATCATTAACCGATCCGACCCCTGTCAAGATCTTCAGAATAAATTTCACGGATCTCCGTCATTTTACCCTCCTTTGGCCCTTTTGCCAATATTCCCTTTAAAAAAATCAAAAATTATTTAAAAAAATAAAAAGGTTTTCCCCTAAATTTTAAAAATTTTCGCATTTTTTGGTTCTGCCCTCTTACTTTTTCTTTCAATAGAGACTATGATATAGAGATAAGGTTAAAGGTGAAAATCCTTTTGTGTTATTGTTTCCATATTCATGATGATAAACAGGATTCATTAAATGTTGTCCATGAGTCGATCGGGATAAACAGTTTCCCGTGTTTTGTCCTCAAATTGCCGGGGGCAAAAGACTTTATAGTTTTGTTTAGAATTTGTGAAGGGATCCCGCCTCTTTTGGCCTGATCCCTTCTTCAATTTTTATAAAGTAAGGATAAGGTGATTTTATGAGTATTCTCTGCTGTCAATGCGAACAGGCGGCAAACGGGCTGGGATGCCAAAATGCAGGTATTTGCGGGAAGGATGCCAAAACAGGTGCCCTTCAAAATCTTCTGCTTGCCTGGTGCCGGCATATTGCCGGACCTGCCCGCACCATGAGAGAAATTGGAAATTCCTGCAGGATCATTGACCAATTCATCATCGACGCACTCTATTCAACGCTTACCAATGTGAATTTCAGCGCAAATGAAATCGCCGAAAAAATTCTGCGCGCCTATCAAATTTCCCAGATCCTTGAGTATCTTTCCAAAGAGAAAAATCCGGAATATCAGGCTTCGCTGGAAAAGGAACTTGCCGCGCAAACCGCAGAAACAACCCAGGAACAGATCGATGAACTCGTTGAACAGGGCGCCGCTTACAGTATATCTGCCCGTCAAAAGGCTTATGGAAATACTGTTGTCGGATTACAGGAACTTGTTCTTTGCGGAATCAAGGGCGCAGCCGCTTATACTTCCCATCTTCTTCCTTTGGCCGACGAACTTCGCGAAAAGTTAAGTTCCTTTATTCTCGCGGATAAAGAGATCCTCAAATCGATCAAATCCAAAGATCGGCAGCGCAAACTGGATCAGAAAGAAAAAATCGCCCAAGATGAAGCCGAACTTGCCGAATGGATCAGTAAAGAACGGGAACTGCTCGACGGATTTATCCGGCAGCTTGCTTTTCTCGGAGAAGAACCGACCGATATTGAAGCCCTTTATGAAGCCGCAATGGAAACCGGACGTCTGAATCTGCTGGCAATGGAAATGCTCGAATCCGCCCATATTCATCTCTATGGAAAACAGGAGCCGACAGTTGTCCGCACTTCTCCGGTTCAGGGAAAGTGCATTCTTGTTTCCGGACATGATCTGCGCGATTTATACGCCCTTCTTAAACAAACGGAAGGAAAAGGCGTTAACGTCTATACGCATGGAGAAATGCTGGTTGCTCACGCTTATCCGGAATTCAAAAAGTTCAAACACCTCGCCGGACATTACGGCGGTGCATGGTGCCAGCAGCAAAAAGAGTTCGATGGTTTTCCCGGCGCGATTTTAATGACCTCCAACTGCATTCAGAAGCCCGCCGAAAGCTATCATGATTATATTTTCACCACCGGTCCGGTTTACTGGCCGGGAATTCAGCATATTGATCCGGACTCCGAAGGAACAAAAGATTTTTCTCCTCTGCTCAAAGCCGCTCTGGATTCTCCGGGTTTCTTCCGGCCAAAATCGAACGATCGAATTACGATCGGATTCGGTGCCGATGCGGTGATCGGACTCTTTGAGCAGTTGCGAAAAGCGATGCAATCCAAGATTTTCAGCCGATTCTATCTGATCGGCGGATGCGACGGACCGGAAAAGGAACGGGAATACTTCACGGAACTCGCAAAGAATGTTCCCGCCGACGGGATCATTCTTACTCTCGGCTGCGGAAAATACCGGTTTAATCGCGAAAATTTCGCACCTTTGCCCTCCGGACTGCCCCGTCTCTTTGATCTCGGACAATGCAATGATGCGCAAGGCGCCATCCGTTTGGCCATCAAATTCATGGAAGAATTCAACTGCCGGATCGATCAGCTTCCGATCTCCTTTTATCTGAGCTGGTTCGAACAAAAGGCGGTTGCCGTCCTTCTTACCCTCCTTGCGCTTGGAATCAAGGGAATTTACATCGGTCCAAAGGCTCCCGCCTTCATTACCCCGGAAATCATGGAGATTCTCGTCGCAAGGTGCGATCTCAAATTGATCTCGGACAATCCCGTAAACGATCTCGGAATCGCCTGAAATAAGATCGGACCCCCTGATCCATGAAAGAAAATTTTCCGGAAAACAATGCGGATCCTCTCCTTCAAAAAGAAGATCCGCATTCCGCTTTTATGCGGATCGCTTTGGAAGAGGCGCAAATGGCCGCCGAAGAGGAAGAAGTCCCGATCGGCGCCGTCCTTGTCCATAATGGAGAGATCCTTGCCCGGGACCATAATCGAATGGAGCAGACAGGGGATCCTACCGCGCACGCCGAAATTCTGGTCATCCGGAAAGCCGCCCCCTTTTTTCCCTCTTGGCGAATCGAAAAGTCCATCCTTTACGCAACCGTTGAGCCTTGCCCCATGTGCGCCGGCGCGATTCATCAGGCCCGAATCGATCTCCTCGTCTATGGAACCGCAAATCCCAAGGCGGGCGCCGTTCATTCTCTCTTTTCCATTCTATCCGATTCCCGCCTCAACCACCAATGTGAAATCATTTCCGGGGTTTTGCGCGATGAGTGCGCGGATCTGCTCGGACAATTTTTCCGAAATCGGCGAAAACAGATCTGATCCCGGGCTCTCTCCTCTTGTTAAAATCCGTAAAATAAGTATAATCTGTAAAGATTTATTCGCAAAAATTCCTATTTTTTTTCAAAAGATCCCATTCCAAAATACCGGAAAAAAATCATTTATGAACAGGCTGCTGAAATCCTTTACAAAACCTTTAAATCGGCTCCTGATTTGGAGCTGCGGGATTTTTCTTGCCTTCATGTCGATTTTCTTTCTGTTTTTTCTGATGAGAACTTCGGCTTTTTTTCGGGTCGAATCCTTTACTGATCCGAGGTATTGGGGTCTGTTCGCTTTTTGCCTTTTCTTCTATATACTCTTTCTTGCCACTTGGTCTGTGATCCTCTATCTCAGGGAACGTCCCTGCTTGCCGGATGAATTGGCGACTGGCCGGATCTGGCAGCTTTCCGCACTCTGGTCGGCATTCCCCCTGCTTTTCGCTTTTCATGCGGAAGCCAGCTGGAAAGCAAATTTCGTTCTTTTAATCGTTTCCGCTTTCGTTTATATTCTTTGCGCCAAAATCATTGCGGTTTTCCTTTTTCGGATTATGGATCATCTCTTTTTCGAACAAGATCTCCCGGATTCGACCATTAAAGAAGAAATCCCGAACGAAGAAGAGGAAGATCTTTATCTTTCCCCGAACATACTTCATCAGCAAACACGGGTCTTGCAGGAAGACGGAACCGAGCGGATCGAAGGATGTTTTCGGATCTTTTTCGATCCGAGTGAGGATCAAAAGATCTTTCATATCTCATTTTGTCCGCCCTATCCCTCCATTCCGTTTTTTCATGCGGAAGAGATCAGCCGGGAAAATATCAAAATCAAAATTTCGCGGATCCTTCCCTTTGGGGTTCGTCTGGAGCTCAAAAGAGACCAAAATTCCGCGAAAAAACGATTGGAAACCCTGTATACATATCTTGTCTTAGAAGATCATGAACAAACACACTGAATCTGATCACATCCCCAAATATAAGTGGAAATTCCAAGGGACCAAGATGCGCGCAGTCCTCAACAGTGAAAAAACCCGCATCCGGAACGATTTTGGCCAATTTACACATCCTTTCCGGAGAAGTGATTCGATCCTCTTGCCCGCTAATAAACAGAAGTGAAGGCTTCATTGTTTTAAGAAGTTCGGTCGTATCCTTGCGCTGGGCCATTCCTCTTGCGGCGGCGGCAACCCCTTTCGGATTCTGCGATACGATCATTTCCCTCACATAATCTACTGTCGAGGGAGAAAATTCTCTGGTTTTCGCACACAGAAGATTGGGGATCATGGAATCGGCGATCGGGCCCATTCCCGTTGTTCCAACGGTTTCCGCCAAATGAAGGCGCTTTGCCTTTTCTTCTTCGGTATCCGGATCCGTTCTCGTAGAACACAGTATCAGACGGGCAAGCCGGTCTTCGTACTTGCGCGCGAACTCCATCGCGATGTATCCGCCCATGGAAAGGCCGCAAAGAAAGATCTCTCTCTTGATCCCAAGAGCGTCCAGCAGTTCCGCAAGATCTTCCGCATATCGCTCCATCGTACAGACCGAGATCTCGTCCGAAAGTTCACTTCCGCCAAAGCCCCGAAGATCCGGAACGATGCACTGGCATACTTCGCTCAGTCGATCACAAATCGGAAGAAAAAGACGATGGTCGAAAGGAAATCCATGAACAAAAAGGACAGGAAGTCCTTCCCCTTTCATAAAAACGTTAAGTTCCGTATCTTTTATCCGAATTTTTTCCATATTTTGCCCCTGTTTTGAAATAATAATTTTGACGAAACGCAAAAATATTGATAATATATAGTAGTAAGGGAAGAAACCATAGACTTCATTACCTTTGAAAAGATCCTTTCGGTGATTTTCCCGGTTCTCCCCTATTCGTTGTTGATTATATCAGAAATTTTAGAATTGGAGATCTCAATGATCAATATCCGTTGGAAAATTTTTGTTTTTTTGGTTTTTATGCTGTTTTCCGGAATTCTCCCTCTCCAGGCGCAAGTCAATTTCAGCGCTTTGAAAGAAAAAAAGACCTCGGAGGAACCGAAAGAGAAAAAAGCAGAAAAAATCTCCAATCGCGGTCCGATCTACGCTCAAAGCAATAAGCAAAAATATCGGTTCGGAATGATCTTTGAAGCGCGCGGCGGAGGGGCCTGTTCCGATATTTCAGGATCGGTTCCTGTTCCCATGGACTTTCCAGATCAGCAAGTCCGAATTTTGGAAGAGCACTTTCCCAATCGGACCAGGGTCTTTTATCGGGAACTGAAAGAAGGAGGGGTCAAACAGCTCGTAATGAAGGCGGGAACACTCCGATCCGGACAAAAACTGGAAGCCTCCGTTCTCATGGAGATCGACCGAAAAACGGTTCTTCCTCCCGAGGATACTTCTGTTTACCGGATCCCGCATAAGACCCCCCGTAATTTCAGACTCTATTTGCGCGAAGGCCTTTATATGGAATCCGGAAGTAAAAAGATCCGCGATCTTGCCCGATCTCTTACACGGGAAGAAGGATCCGATTGGAAAAAAGTCGAAGCCCTCTTCAATTATGTTCGAAAAAATATCGCCTATAAGGAAGATATGGCCGAAGCCCCGATTCGCGGTGCCTTGGCCGCCCTCCGCTCGGAAAACGGGGATTGTGAAGATATGTGCGCCCTTTTTATCGCGTTGTGCAGATCTCAGGATATTCCTGCCCGATTGGTTCACGTTCCGGGACACTGCTTCGCGGAATTTTATCTGATCGATGAAAAAGGAAAAGGATACTGGTTTCCCGCTCAGGTCGCCGGAACAGAACCGTTTGGCGGAATGCAGGATCCCCGTATCATCCTTCAAAAAGGAGATTCTTTCAGAATCCCCGAATCCAGAGAAGATGTCCTCTACGTAAAAGAACTCTTTACCGGATCGGTGAAAGAGGGATCTCCTGATCCGAAATACCAGTTTATACGCGAAAAGATCGAATAATTCCCATGTTTTGTCCCTTTTTGCCGAATCCTTTTTTTGGAGATCGATCATGATACACAGATTTTTCGCAGCTCTGATCCTTTTGAACGGACTGATGATATCCCATTCTCTTTCCGCTCAAATGGATACGGTTTCTTTTCAGGGAGGGGGAACCATCCAGGGAAAAGCTGTCTCCCCCGAAAATCCCGCGGAAAAGACAAACTTGACGATCGAGCTTCCCGACGGCGGTTCCTTGGTCCTTCCTTCCGATCGGATTCGTAAAAAAACCTCCTTATCCGAGATGCGTCAAAAGTATCTCCTGTCGGCTCCGTTGACGGAAGATACCGTGGATGCTCATTTACAGATCGCAAAATGGTGCCGCGAAAATGGGCTCGCGGAAGAATCGCAAAAACATTTAAAAAGGGTCATTGAACTTGATCCGGATCATGGAGAGGCGCATGCGCTTCTTAATCATGTTAAGGAAGGGGGCGTCTGGATGTCCCCCAAAGAACGGCAGGAACTCCGGGGGTTTACCCGATACGGCGGTCAAAACTTGACTTCTCAGGAAATCGAGCTGGAGAAGCAGCGGGAAGCAATGAAAAAAACGTTGGGCAAGCTCAAAAAAGAGATCCGTCAAAATTACCAGGCGGCCCAGGGCGGGAACATTCAGGCGAAAGCCGCGATGAAGGCTATTAAAAATCCGCTCGCGCTTAAACCTCTTGCCGATCTTATGGACAAGGAAACGAATCCGGCTCACCGTCTCTTTTTAACGCGAATAATTGGAGGGTTGGGGACAATCGCCTCCATGAACTATTTGGGAGGAGTTGCTTTAAGAGACGCGGATAACGAGGTTCGAATGGCCGCTCTGGAGCAGATAAAAAAGAAAATCATTGCTGTTCCCGGCGCTGTTGCTTATTTTAAAAGAGCGCTTTTGAGTGTTAATAATGATGAAGTGAACCGGGCGGCAGTCGCTCTTGGCATTTTGGAATCGGAAAAGGCCATTCCGGATCTGATCAATGCACTGATTACGGAGCATCAGAGGACGATCGTTGTCGGATCAGGGCAAACGGGAGCTTCTTTTGGAAGTGATGGTCGTTTAAACAGTTTTTCGCCCGGCGGAAATTCGCAAAAAAAGATCATTACGGAGCAGAAGAACAATGAACAGGTATTAAGTGCTTTACGGACAATTGTTGCGATTCACTATCCGGCCAATCGTGTTGATTTTCAGTACGATGTTCCTCAATGGAAGACATGGTATCAAAATGAGCAGAGAACGGATCTTTTTTCATCGAGAAGGGACCGCGATCCGGTGAAATAAGTTTTCCTTCTCCCCTTGACAGTCCGGGAATGAAAGGTAAAATCGTTTTTTGTATTTAGGGGGCAATAGCTCAGTTGGGAGAGCGCTACGTTCGCAATGTAGAGGTCGAGGGTCCGATTCCCTTTTGCTCCATTTCACAACCCCTTTAAAATCAATGCCTTACGTCTGTTCCTTTTGGGATCTTCGTAAGGTTTTTTTTGTGGTTTTTTACCCCATTTTGCCCGCTTTTTTGTTAAAAAGGGGTAGTCGCTCTCTGTTCGTTTGTATCCGCAGCCCGCAGTAAACCGGATCCGACTCGCAATTTTTCCCTTTCTCTCCTTTGAAAATTCTTCGTTTCCCCGCCTTCCATAATTACCGAAAAAATATTGATGTTGATTTATACTGTAAATTTCGTTATTCTATACACTTTAAGTCCTGAATGTTCCATTTATCATTTGTTTGACGGTACATAAAATGAATACAATAACAAAAATATATATTATTACATCACTCGTTCTCCTTTTTGCCTTTGCGAATCCCTGTCCGCAAACAGTGATCGGGCAAGATTCGCCGGAAAAAACTTCCGGTTCCATTCAATACGTATTGACCCGACAGGGGATTATCCAGGAAGGAATCGTCCAGGATCGCGATCAGTCTGTCTATATTCAGTTCGGAAAAGGAAAAGGCGGATTTACGATCTCCAAGCTGGATATCCTCTTTATTGGCAAAACCAAAGAAGAGCTTTTGGAGTATCGACGGGCAAGAATTCGTCCTTCCGATACTGCTGAAATTCTGAAATTGGCCGATTGGGGGATTCGAAATCAACTTTTGCTTCCCGCCCTGCAAATGTTGAAATTTTCCAGGGAATCGACCGAAGATCTTTCTTCCAGAGAAATCCTGGACAAAAAGATCCAGCAAATGGAAATGATCGAAAAGATAAGGGTCGATTCCTTAAAAAAGCAAAAAAATCCTGTTCGGGACCCTAAAATCGCGGAGAAGGAAAAAGAACGGATCGATTGGGAAAAATGGTCGAAAACGATTCCTTTATCTGTTCAGGAACAATTCCTCCGGAAGGTTCAGCCTGTTCTGCTCCGCCGCTGCGGATCAAGCGGCTGCCATTCGGAAGCCGATGAACAAAATTTCATCATTCGGCAAACAGGAAATGGATCGCCTGCCCGGCAGAACAGTCTGAAAAATCTCGCGGCCGTACTCGAAAAAACGGATCTGAATCAGCCTTCGGCCAGTTCCATTTTGAGCCATTCGAAAATCGTCAATCAGAAAGGAATTCGGGTGTATCCTTTTGGGAGCGATTCCAATTCACTTAAAGATTACGAAGCTTTTGTAAAATGGATCAGCGAACTGGAGGGCAAAATGAAAAAAGCGAGTCCCTCGCCGTTTCAGATTCAAAAAGGATCAGTCCCGGCAGGTCCTGCTGTCAATACACAGATCGACAGTTCCTCCAATCCGCTGCCGGTGGCACCGAATTCTGCACTGAAAAACGCGACACCCAAAGCCGGTTCAAAATTAAATCCGGTCCCGGATCCGAAGGTTCCTGTCAAACCGGGACTTCTTCCCAAAGCAGGGGGTGAAGAAAAAGAACCGGATGATCAGAAAAAAGGGGCTTCGAAATTTCAATTTCAGGGCCCGTCTGTTGCGAACGAAAAAGCCTCACAAAAAGGAGATCCCAACAGTACGGAAGAAGTATATAGACGCGTAGGTCTGCTCCCAACCGACATTCCCAAAGACATCTATGATCCAATACTCTTCAACAAAAAATATCACTGATTCATACTGTAAAAATATTTTTGTTTGGAACCACGGATGACACGGATAAACACG
>JAUNSU010000125.1 GCA_030539035.1 Planctomycetia bacterium | reverse complement strand
CGTGTTTATCCGTGTCATCCGTGGTTCCAAACAAAAATATTTTTACGGTATGAGTGGGTAAAATTGCAAAATTTTATTCCACAATCTGGATATTGTCCCGATGGACGATCTCTTCGTAAGGCTGATACCCCAAAATCGCTGGAATATCTTTCGTTTTCTTCCCGCAAAGGGCAGCAACGTCCCGAAGATTGTAATTGGACAGCCCGCGTGCGATCTCTCTTCCGGATGTATTGACAATGGAAACGATATCTCCCTTGTCGAATTTTCCGGAAACACTTAAAACACCGACGGGAAGAAGGCTTTTCCCCTTGTTGACAAGAACGTTCGCTGCTCCGTCGTCGATGATCAGGGTCCCTTTGGGAAGAACTGCGTATCCGATCCAGCGTTTTCGGGCAAGTGTCGATCGGCTTGGGAAAAACACCGTTCCCGTTTCCTGTCCGGAAACGATCTTCTTCAGAACATCTTCATCGTCCCCGTTGGCAATGATCACGCTTCCCCCGGACGAGGTAACCATTTTCGCCGCTTTCAACTTGCTCGACATTCCTCCCTTGCTTCTTTTGGAACGTTTTTCGGCAACCATTTCCATCAGATTTGAGGTCCATCGATCGACGACAGGGATCAATCTTGATTCCGGAAGCGCGGGATCGCCCGTATAAAGACCGTCGACATCCGTCAATAAGATCAGAAGGGGTTCCGCGTACAGATTGGCGACAAGAGCTGCAAGCCGATCATTATCTCCAAACGTGGAATGAAGTTCTTCAACGCTCACGGTATCATTTTCATTGACGATCGGAAGAACCTTGTAATCCAGAAGGGAACTGAAAGTATTTCGAATATTCAAATACTGCTGCCGATGCGCGAGATCGTCGGCGGTAAGCAGGACTTGCCCCGGCAGAACATGATAAGGCGCAAGCGCGTCTTCATAAGTCTGCATGAGTTTTGTCTGTCCAACGGCGGCGATCGCCTGCAGTTGCCGATGTTCTGATGGCCGCTCTTTGAGTCCGAGTTCTCCGATTCCCGCGCCGACTGCTCCCGAGCTCACAAGAATCACTTTACGCCCCTTTTGCATTAAGGAACTCAGATCTTCCGCCAATTTGCGAATCCGATCGAATTTCAAAAGACCATCACCGGTCGTTAAAACGTTCGTTCCCACCTTAACGACAATGATTCGCGAGGTTTGTACAATTTCCAATCTGCTTATACTGATCATTTTATCTGTTTTTTCACTTGACTATCATTGACAATTCCCATCCATGGAGAAAAGCTTTTTCTGTGATTGGCAAAAAACAGAAAAACTTTTTATCAGGGACGATCTTCAATCAGAAAACTCCATTATAAATTTTATCTTTTATCGGACTTTTGTCAATAAAATCGATATTAAAATCACTCATACTGTAAAAATATTTTTGTTTGGAACCACGGATGACACGGATAAACACGGATGGAATCAATATAAGATTCGGGCCTGATATTTTCGATAAAAATCTGTTTTTACCAAAAAAAGTATCCGTGAAAATCCGTGAAATCTGTGGTTTCAAAATCGGTTGTTTACAGTTCGAGAAAATCAGAAAGATCAAATTCTTTTCAGAAATAATCGAAAAGAATCGTAAACATGGGAATAATAGTAAATTTCAGAAATAAGCGAGATTTGGATAAACCTCCATTTTCCAACGGGAGAAATGAGGGAAATGGGGTATGGTAAAAAATTTAAAAAAGGGTACAATTTACAAGATTCGTTTTTTACAATAATTTAATGGGAAAACCAGGAACAGGAAATCATGAAAACCAACGAAATCAGGGAAAAATATCTCTCCTTTTTTGAGAGCAAAGGATGTGTTCGACGGCCAAGCGATGTATTGGTACCGCGTTGGGATCCTTCCGTTTTATTTACTCCGGCGGGAATGAACCAATTCAAAGATCATTTTCTGGGACGGTGCAAACTTGATTTTACTCGGGCTACCACTTGCCAAAAATGTCTTCGAACTGGAGATATCGACAATGTGGGCCGAACGGCTTACCATCATACTTTTTTCGAAATGCTCGGAAATTTCAGCTTTGGTGATTACTTCAAACGGGAAGCAATTCATTGGGCCTGGGAATTTCTTACCGACAAAAAGTGGATGGGGATCAATCCCGATCTTCTTTCGGCGACCGTTTATCTGGACGATCATGAAGCGGCCGCGATCTGGATGGATGAGATCAAATTGCCGAAAGAACGAATCCAGTATCTGGATGAAGAAGATAATTTCTGGCCGTCGATGGCCCCGTCTCAAGGTCCGGACGGTGTTTGCGGTCCCTGCAGTGAGATCTATTACAAGACCCCGATCGGGGAAGTTGAGATCTGGAACCTCGTTTTTACCCAATTCAATCGGGTCGGAAATCCGCCGGACAATCTTCGTCCGCTTCCGAGCAAGAATATCGATACCGGCATGGGTCTTGAACGAGTTGCTTCCGTTCTTCAGGGGGTGGATACGAATTATCATATCGATATTCTTCGTCCTTTGGTCGAAGCCGCCGGCGATATCTGCTCCGTCAAATACAACGGGGAAGACTTGGCCGAGGAAAACGGCCGTCGCCTTCGCCGGATCGCCGACCATGTCCGCGCTTGCACTTTCGCAATTCATGAAAACGTTTATCCGGGCAATAAAGAAGAAAAATACGTGATTCGCCGCCTTCTGCGCCGCGCCGTTCTCGACGGGGTTCAGATGGGGATGAAAGAGCCTTTCCTCTTCAAACTCGTTCCGAAAGTTGCCGAACTCATGAAGGTTCCTTATCCGGAACTTTCAGAAACGATCGAGCGCGTTCAGGGAATCATCTCCGGTGAAGAAGACAATTTCATCGGAACAATCGATACCGGTCTTAAAAGAATCGAACATGTTTTCGATGAGATGGCCAACGCCAAACTCGCGGTTGTCCGCGGCGCGGACTCCTTTGAAATGTATCAGACTTACGGTTTTCCGCCTGAACTCTTCGAAATGATGGCCGCGGAAAAAAATCTT
Source organism: Planctomycetia bacterium (assembly GCA_030539035.1). GTDB lineage: Bacteria > Planctomycetota > Planctomycetia > Pirellulales > Thermoguttaceae > JAUNBG01. Next base: position 8,326 of record JAUNSU010000125.1, on the reverse strand, counting down.
GGATTCGATTGGGACGGCTTCAAAGAAGAAATGCAGCGGCATGGTGAACTTTCCGGAAGCGGTGAAAAGAACCTTCTCTTCAAGCACGATGCTCTTGAAAGTATCAAGAAAGGGGCGAATCCGCCGGAATTTTTGGGATATGAAACCACGGAAACCGAAGGAGCGAAAGTTCTCGCTTTGGTGAAAGACGGTAAACTGATCGATACGGCCAGCGCTTCCGATGATTTATTGACCGTTGTATTGGATAAAACCCCGTTCTACGGTGAAAAAGGCGGACAGGTTGGCGATACCGGGGAAATCGCCAACGAACGGTTCGTCTTCTCCGTCGCCGCAAGCCGATATGATGGAGAATTCATCGTTCACGACGGAAAGCTGGAAAGCGGCGAAGTTCATACCGGTGATCTTGTACTGGCGAAAGTCGATGCTCAGCGCCGATTGGGGATCTCCCGGGCGCACAGCGCGACCCATCTGCTTCATTACGCCCTTCGTAAACACCTTGGTGCCCACGCGGAACAGCAGGGATCCAAAGTCGATGCCGATATTCTTCGATTCGACTTTACTCACAATAAAGCGATCGATCGGGAAACACTGATCGAAATCGAAAAAGAGGTCAACGGAATGATCCTGGATACCATTCCCGTCCAGTCTGATTCTATGGAATTGGAAGAAGCGCGAAAGGTCGGCGCGATGATGCTCTTCGGTGAAAAATATCCCGATATCGTTCGTGTAATCCGGATGGGCGGATCCAAAGAACTTTGCGGAGGGACCCATCTGAAAAATACTGGACAAATCGGCTTTTGCAAAATTGTTTCCGAGGAAAGCGTATCGGCGGGAACGCGGCGGATCACGGCCGTTACCGGAAAAGAAGCCTTGGCCCGAATACAGCAAATGGACGAAATTGTCTCCGGCGCTTCCGGTATCCTGAGGGTTCCAATGGCCGAGGTCCTTCCCCGTCTGGAAAATATGATCGATACCCTTAAAAAACTCCGTAAACAGGTGGAAACGGTTGCCCGAAAAGGGGAAATGTCCATTGAAAGCCTGATCGAAGCGGCCGAAATGATCGGGGACGTAAAAACCATTCTCTGGATGACGAAAGATCAGGATCTCAACTTCCTCCGGGAAGCGATTGATCAGATCCGCCGGAAAGCGAATCCCGCCGCGATCATCTTCGCGAATGTTCAGGATGAAAAGGTTACCTTGCTCGCCGGACTTACCCGGGATCTCGTCGAAAAGGGATGGAATGCCGTCGATTGGGTCCGCGTCGTTTCCAAACAGATCCAGGGCGGCGGCGGTGGACGGCCCGATCTCGCTCAGGCCGGCGGTAAAAAACCGGAAGGAATTCCAGAAGCCTTTAAAGCCGCAAAGGTTTGGATCGCTGAAAAGAACGCGAAATAATTCTTGATCATCGGTTTTTCAAATGCCGTTGATTTTTCAAAAAGCGTAAATTTACATTCATCCGGGACGGGTTAAACCCCGTCCTTTTTTTTCGGGAAGATCTTCGATTCCGAAAAAGATCTCTCCCGGTTCAAAAAATATCAGTCGTTGGAATCATTCAGGAATGAGCCGGGTTCGATCGGTAATAATGATCGGGCCATCATAAACAGGAACATCGATCAGGATCATCTTGTTTCCGGAGAATTTGATGTTTTTCTTCGGGATTTCCCGAATGTATCCGGAAACGATATCGGCCCAAACCGGATCTTTGAATTTTCCGTTCTCAATGGTGATCGCCGCTTTGAGAGCCTCATTGGAATCCGAGGGAATCCCGGTTCCGTCCCAGCAGACGAGAACATCCTGATTCGCTTTCTGATCGCGGTAAGCATACCAGGTGATCTCTTTATCACACTGGATCGAACAGGAGTATTCTTTCAGACGGGCAAGCGTCGGATCAAATACGGAAACGACATTCTGAACAGTATACCAGGCCATTTTGACCTTCGCAAGATGCCGCTTATCATTGATTTTGAGTAGTCCTTTATGATTGATTTCCCGTCCGGTGTGATCGAAATCGCAGATCGTAAAGACCGAAGAGATCACATCATGTCCGAGATCTCCGAGCATACGGCGCGCGTCCCATTTCGCTTGGGTCAATTCGCTCCAATCGTGCCCCGAAAGAGCAAATTTACTGGCCCGTTCGGAAGGACATCCGTTTTCTCCTTGCCATAATTTCAGATCGACCTTGTATTTCTTATTGTATTTGTCAACAACTGCGGCCATCTTTTCCACTATGGAATAGGAGGTGTCGGGATTCTTTGCGTATCCATGATAAATGATCCATTCAAAAAGTTCGAGTTTATGATGATCGGCAAAATACTGAAGGCACTGATCAAGATATTCCGCATCATTGTGCGCAAGAGAAAGAGCACCGATCCGGGCATCGGGAATGATCTTTTTGATCACTTCGGCGGTTCGAATATTGAACTCGGAGATCATTTGGGGACTTCTTTTCGGTTTTCCGATATCGGGCTCATTCCACATGGCCCAGGCCCATACTTTATCCTTATATCGTCGGGCCATTTCTCCTACCCAGCGATCCCAGGCTTCAAGCGCTTCTTTTGAGGTGGGGAATCCTCCGGCGAGATCTTTTCCGCCCCCTCCCTCATAGATCGGATTGCCGTAATCGGTTTCCAGCCAAATGGAAAGACCCCGTTTTCGGGCATCATCAATGATATAATCCAGCCAGGCGAAATCATAAACGCCCTTTTCTTTTTCCGTTTTCGCCCAGCCTCCCTGAAATCGAATTCTTTTGATCCCGAGCGGAGCGACGTATTCTTTATAGGTATCCCAATAGATGTAATCGCGGCAAAGGGTTTCGCATCCCAATGTCCAGCTCTGTTCGCCCGGAATATCGTGAATACTCCGTTGGCGGATACTGCCGATCCATTTCCAATCCGATTGAATAGACCGTTCAACGCGTGTTTTCGTATAATCGATCATTTGAGCGAAGAGATTCGATCCGTTCCAAAGCAAAAAAACGGCGATGATCGTCAGAACAGTTTTTTTCTTCATGATGTCTCCTTTTTCATTAAGATTGAACAAAATATTAACAGAATCTTTTGAGAATATTCCGGATCCCGTGAAATCCCCGCCGGGAAATTGGGAAAAATCACGTACTTTCCAGGAGATCTCTCTCCAACAGGATCAAGTTTATCATAAATAGAGGAGACGTTCAAGGTAATTTTCGACCATAATTTAGTCAAAAAACATCATTATCGGGAAAAACCGGCAAAGATGATCCCGCAAATCGTGAGCGCAAGTCCGATCCAAATGAAAATATTACTGGATTCGTGGAAGAGCCAAACACCGGAAACGGTAAGAAAGAGGACTTGGATCACGGAAATAAAAACGATTTTGGAGGCGGAAACATATCGGAATCCCAAATTTCGGAAATAAAAACCGATCAGATTGGCCAAGCCGGATCCGAGCGCGATTCCCCAGCATTCGTGCGGAACCTGATAGAATCCGCAGATTCCCCGATCTTTCAAAAGGCAAAAGGCGAAGATCAGCATCCCGGATCCGCAAATAATCAACATACTCAAGGTAAGGGGAACCTGTTTTTCGGAACCGTCTTTTTGGAGCTTCGGCTTCATTACTCCGCGCATGATGCACATATAGAAGGCGCTTCCGGCCCCGCCGATTACAGTGAGCAGAATCCCCTTCAAAAGGGTCGATTGATCGATATTTGCACCAATAATACGCGATTCCGTCTCTCCGGAAGAGATCACTGCCGAAGAGCCGGAACTCGGATCAGGGCTCGGATTTTGAGATTCCCATTTACTGATACTGAGAATCGCAACGGCAACGATCAGGATAAAGGCGGTAATCATTTTCAGTCGGGTAAAGCGTTCTTTGATCAGAACGGCGCCGAAGAGATTCGATCCGAGAATTTGAAAGGTAACGTAAAGCGGCATTGCGAGGACGACACCCAGCAGAGCGAAAGACCAAACGAAAGCGCGCGAACTGAAAAACTCGCAGACAAATGCGGACAAAAAGATCAGTGCAAAGATTTTCCAGGCGGGAAAATAATACTTCTTTTTGACGCAGAGAAAAATCACAATCGGCAAAACTGTGAACGTGGTAACCGATTCTTTGACCATAAGGGTCCAATCGGTACTGACTTTTTCATATTCGGTCATCCAGCGCAGGAGGAAGTTCGCGAAGAAGTAGAAAAATTCGCCGGAAAGACAGAGAATCAATCCGTAAAACGGTCGGATTGTCCCTTTTTCCGGATCTTCTTTGGCCGCCGTTTTTATATCGGCTTCTGAACCGGCATTCGAAACGATATCCGGTACCGAATTCGAAGTCGAATCCGGGCCGATTGTTGGAAGATCTTCCTTTTCCGCTTTTATTTCCATTGCAAGTCCGTTTTGCGAATAATTAAACGATCTGATTTACAGAAATCGTCGATCGGTATTTTTCGGGATCGTCTCTGTTGAGGCGTGTGATCTCATGATCAGGAAAGATCCGACCGTTTGAAACCTTCAATTTAATCGCGAATCGGAAAATATTCAATCCCCCCGAACGCAGAGCGATTAGAGATTAGCGGAATCAGCACCGCGGGCGCCGGGCCCCAGGGGACCTTGGCGACTGGTGCGCGATGCTGTCTCCTTTGTCCTCATTGTCCCCTTGGTCTCCAATGTCTCCACCGTCCTCATTGTCTCCATCCCTCACCATTCCCGCTTTGCTTTTACACGCTGGAAAATTCTGCGAAGTGCGTCTTCCGCCTGCCGGAAGCGCACGTTCAAATCCTCGGCGGTTTGCGCGGCATATAGAAAGTCCGCGAGCGAGGTTTCCCATCCGTTGACGCGTGTCTCTTTACGGGCGGCATACATACGCTCGCGGATACCGCCGTGTTGCTTGAAATCCTCTTCAAGATAGGCGAGTTGTTTTGCGAGCAGATAGGTGCACTGCCTGATCAACGATACTTGCAAGTTCGCGACCACCTCGGCGCTCTTCCCCTCAAATAACGACAGCCACTTCTCGGTATCCGCCTCCCGTCCGAGTTTGCGGGCGGCTTGGCCTTTCTCGGAATCTTTGTCCCAGAGCGGCAACTCGTGGGTTTTCAAGTAGTCGAGATAATCCTCCAACAACTCTTCCAGGCTCGCTTTGGCGACATTCGTGAGTTTGAGTTCAGTCTCCTTGCTCGTCCCCGCTGCAGCGCTGCCGCCGTGGATAAGCGAGGACGCTTATCCCTCCCAGCGCTCGGGTTCCCGCCTTTTTCTGGGATCTTTGTTTTTTTCCGCTCCCCCAGGTTAATGGGAGATCGCGTTTATTATAATCTCCGCGTCTATTAAAGAGAGCAGCGGCGGTGTGGCCGAAAGACCAGCATCGAAGATGCGGCACCATGCATAACCCCATGCGCAAGCATGGGGGATAGACCTCATGAACCAAGAGCCTCTGTTTCCGTTCACAAGCGGATAATCAATAGCGGAACGTTACTGTGCCCATTCCGGCGTTGAGGACGCTGTACTTATTGGCAAACAAATAATAATCTGCCGAAAGAGTAAGTCTTTCCGTCCAGTCGAACGTAATTCCCGTGTTGTATTCAAACCAGTCCCGTCCAGCGCTGTTGCCGAGAATCGGCGCGACAGTTCCACTGCCGATCCGTTCCGCCGTAAAGATCAAATCGGTATTAAGCAACTCATGATCCCAGGCAAGCCCGGAAGAGATTTTCGCACTGCGTCCGCGCAGACAAAAATCACGCTCGATTCGCATCCCCAAAATCGTCCGGAGTGAATCCGCGTCCATCGCGCTGTATTGAAGCTGTGTGTCTGAACTCGCATCGGCGGAATACCCAACGTACTGCATCGAGAAATAGGGATTCAAATTCAAGCGTTCGCCAACAAATTCGAGACCGCGTTCCAAATAGACCGCTCCCTGCCATGCACTGTAATCACTTTCCCATGCGTTACCTTGAAAGAATCGGCGTCCTTCCCCGTTGCTGAACGAAAAATCGCCCAATACGGTTGTATAGCCAGGTCCAATAACCGAATTCCATCGCGACCAGATCCCAAATGTATGGTCTTTCGATTCCAAGTTGGATGCAATCGCATCAAGTCCGGTTGCGCTGTATCCGTAAAACGCGCCGAATTTTCCGAAGTCGCTCGTCCAGTCCGCGCCGGTCAACATTCCGCCGCAACTATAGGTCTGGCCGTTGATGCTGCCGCACATTTGAGTCTCGCCGCCGATATAATAACCGCTTGCCCAAAGATTCGGCTTCCGGTCATTTGTGCCTCGGCACGAGCAGCCGAAAACCGATGAATTTGAATATTCCGCTTGCTGCCCGCGTATCGTTTCGCCGGCCTGATTCAGCGTACTTTTTGCCGACGTCCGGGCAATAATCAACCGATTCATATAATTAAGGCGTTCCATCTGTGCGGCCGCACTCGACGCAAAGAGTTCGCCCGTCGCGCCATTGGTTAATGCACGAACCTCGTCGGCGGTTTGAACGTCGAGAATCGCGTTTTTGCCGAACAGCTCAGCAGCGGAAGCGGCGTTTCCCTCAATGTTGTTCGGCTGAATTGATTTTTCCGACGACTTCAGAACGATATCCTGACCGCTTTCCAGACTGACCGAGTACAGCAGCGATTCGTAGCTGAAATCGTCCGGAACGATTTTTTTCAGTTCGGCGGATCCGGGAGTTCCAAGGACCAGTGTCTTTGCGCCGATCCCCTTTCCGGCGAAATCCTTCGCGGTCATTTCGTTTCCGGCGGTATCGTAAATGACGAATTTCGTACCGTCGGCAACAGTCAGCGAATCGGCACTGCTGAAGTCCGCTTGTGTATTGAAAGAGTTCGGATCGCCGCATGTAACGCCCAGCGTGCCGGCGAGAGTAACTTCCGCGTTGTCGAAGCTCTGTATCACACCGTTTCCGAGAGTCAAACCGCCGTTGAATTTCAGCGTTGCGCCGTCGGCAAAATCTGCGGCTTGCTGTGAGTTAATCGTCGTCTTTCCGTTCATGGTATTATTGGAAAGGTTCCCAAACGTAACCCTTACAGAATCGTTCATTTCCGTGGTTCCATCGATGTAAATGCCGTCGAGGAATTTATAGACTCCATTATCGTTGAACGTAAGGGTACCGGGGGCGCCGGTCTTCCAGTATTGCCCGATGTAAATATCGTTCCCGCTTTCGCTGGCGGTGTTATTCGAGAAGAAAGCGATGGAATCGGTTCCCTCAAAGGTCAAATTCTGTGCCCAGATTGCGCCGCCGTTGACGGCAGTGTTTTTGGTGAACGTGTTTTTCCCGGATAGGGTAACATTCCAGGCATCGATTGCGCCGCCTTCTCCTCCGTTCCCTGCTTTATTGAGTGATGCTGTGTTATTCGAAAAGCTGAACGTTCCGTTGAGGTTGACCGTACCCGCCTCAATCGCGCCGCCGTTGACGGCCGAGTTGTTCTGGAACGCGGTACCAATACTGCCGGCGGAGTTGAGCGTCAGTGTCGCATTATCGTTACGCGACAGAATCGCGCCGCCGTGATTGTTCGATCCTGCATTTCCGTCTTTGAACGTAACGTTATCCAGCGTAATGGCCGTGCCGCCTTCCACGTTGAAGAACCGGTGATCTCCTGTTGCGGTAATGGTGCAAACTTCCGAAGTTGAGTTGGAAACGACGCCGAAAGCGGTAATTCCAGAACCGACATTTACTTCGCCCGTCGCGTTGAGATCGTTCGCGAGGTAAACGACATCGTTTGCGGCAAAAGCCGCACCGGAGCCGGTCTCGAACGCTCCATTGAACGTGTTGGATTCATTCTGCGTTGTTGTTCCGCCCGATTTGCGCACGGCAAGGAAGTTGCCTTTTGTGATTCCGAGCCAAATGGCGGAGCCGAGTTTTTCTCCGGCTATTGCTGCCGAGCCGTTGCCGCCGTTGACCTGCGTGATAATCATGCTGTTATTCCAGCCGTTGAAATTGCCAATCGCGCCGAGATACCAATAATTTTGAATCGCATTGTCCACAACGAATTTCATCACGCCGCCGTTGCTTGCAGCATTCGTGCCGCCGACGGTGAACTGCGTCGCGCCGTCATTGAAAGACGGGATATCCGCGATATTTTCGTGCCGGTTCTTACTATTGAGCACGATGTTCAGCGTTGCGCCGTTGATATTCAAACCGTTGTCGATGACGTTAATCGAGCCGGATTCAAGGGTAACGTTCGCGCCGTTTTCAAGAGTCAAACCGCCTCCGCTTCCGGCTTCCGTATGAATACCGCCCTCGAACGAATACGTCCCCGCACCGTTGAACGTAACGCCTTGGGAACCGTAGGTGTAAATATCATTCTTGACGCTGCCGGCGCTGGCAGTCATCGTGTTTCCGGAGAATATCGCGCTC